>CAKMJS010000026.1 GCA_927405585.1 uncultured Desulfosporosinus sp. | reverse complement strand
GTTGACTGGGGGTGGGGTTTACTTACAATTTTTGTTTGTCATAACCCCCGTCCCCCTATCCAATGTCAATCAATATCTCTCTCTTTTCTTTAAGCTTCGAATGCTCTTGTGAGTACTTGAAACTCTTCAATACTCAACGATTCTGCTCGACGCCCATCTGAAATCCCTACACTTTGCATTCGTTCGATAACTTCTTCTTTTTTTATTCCTAAGCCACCCGCCAGTGAGTTTCCCAAAGTCTTTCGTCGCTGGCTAAAGGCTGCCTTAACTACCCGAAAGAAATCTTTTTTATCGACGTTAAAACCAGGATAAGGGCGGAGGTCTAATCGAATCACTGCGGAAGTTACTTTTGGTGCAGGCCAAAATGCACTCGGCAAGACATCTATCACTTTTGTAACCTGAGCAGAAATCTGAACGGCAATGGATAAGATACCATAGGTCTTACTTCCTGGTGGCGCCGCAATACGATCCGCCACTTCCTTTTGAACCATTATTGTCATCCCACTTAATCGATCTGCTTGCTCGAGAAAGTGCATGATTAACGGGCTAGTAATATAGTAAGGCAAATTTCCTACTAAATACCCTTTCTGATCTCCCCATAGTTGATTGAGATCTAACTTTAATGCGTCTTGATTAACAATTTCTATAGGATACTCTGAAAGCTCTTTGTTCAAAATCGCGATTTTATGTGTATCCAGCTCAACCGCCCACATCTTTTGTACCTTTGGGGCCAGGATTCGGGTTAGAACACCAAGACCAGGCCCAATTTCTACGAGTGGCATACCCTGCTGTAACGTACTGGCTGAAACAATATGTTCGATCACTTCGTCACTCATCAAAAAAACTTGACCCATGGATTTATGGGCACGTGCTCCGTTCTTCACGAGGCGTTGTGTGTATTCAGCTGCACTCTCCATGCTTAACCTCCTCTATCGCTTGAAAAAACAACTCTCGAGATATTCCAAACCGGTTTAGCCGATGAAGAAATTGTTTTGCATTAGTATCCCCAATCCCTAGCTTGCGCCCAAGGGCTACCCTGTATTCGCTCGCCCGGCTAGATCCCACTAACCCTGCTAAAAATAAGTCCTGTATCGTAAAATTATCAACAACTGCCCCCTGCTCTTGTTGAATATGTGCAAAAGCATGCCTAATTTCCTTCAACTCAGCATTTTCTACTCCGATATCCCCCAGTTTAGTTGCTAATTTCCTAGTTATGTAAGCGTGCTTCGCCTGGGGTACATGCATCCTGATACGGCTACGAATCTGTTCTCCCACCGTATCGGGATCCAAAAAAACAATTACCCCTTGACGATTTGCCATTTCTGCAATGTAATCTAATTTCTTCTTAGTTAACCCATAACCCTCTGTCCAAATAATATCAACATCCCCAAGGGCCAACCTTACCGCATGAGCGTCATTTTTTCCTTCTACAACAATCAGTTCCTTTATCATCCTTTATTCCTCCGCTTCTCTCCTATATCTTAAGGCACATTTAAGTAAATAACCAGTCGGTATGTTATTAGCGTCTATTCTGTGTCATACTGCGTCGGCATATTCACCTAATAATCCCGCTATGAGCGGTAACTGATAATTCGCATCGACTCTCATTATTGGTAACCATGACATAAAGAAGACGAAAGTTTGGCTCTTTCGTCCTCTTGTTGAAATCTTCATTGTTCTAAAGCTTCCCGATAACTTGTTATTTCTTTTCTGCTGTCTCTTTATTTGTTCCATACGTTTTTATGAGCTGATCCCATATCCTAGGATCCTCCATGCCTAATCGCCAAACTGCAACACCATGCAATTTGTATTTGAGTGCATCATCCATTTTGGCCCGTAAACTAGCAATGTTCTCAAAGAATACTTCATGCCGAACCCCATTGGCAGTATAGGTATATTGTGGAACTTTTGCATTAGGATCTGTAAGAATTTCTACGCCGTGTTTTTTGGCTCGTTCAAGCGTTTGAGCATAGGACAGATAATCTGGCATGGTAGGTTTATTCGTTCCCCAGTCAAACGAGTAGACAGGAAGACCCATCACGATCTTTTCTTTGGGTATTTTTCCCACTGCAAATTTAATAACCCGATCCACCCATCCTTCAGAGGCCACTGGTCCTGCAGTTGTTCCCAGTCCATGCTCATCGTAGGTCATCAGAATGATTTGGTCAGCGGATTTTCCAATCGCCGAGTAATCATAAGCACCTGACCACAGATCAGACGGATAATCTGCAAATTTCGCAGGGATAGAAATGTTCAAGACTTTATCCTTTGCTTTCAACGCTTTCTTAAGCTCAGCAACAAAGGCAGAAAAATTTTCTCGATCTCCAGGAGGAGTTTTCTCAATGTCAACTGAAATGCCGTCCCAATTGTCTTTGGTTGTCAGGTTGACCAAGTTCGTCACCAAATTTGACCTTTTCCCTGGGTTAGATAACACACTGTGCGCTAGATTCTCATCAAAGCCAACCGTTCCTTTTAACTTCATATTATGCACCAAGGCATAGGCTTTGGCCCCATTTTTTTGAACCTGATCCTTCAGCTTCAGATCAATGTCACCTGTCGGAAGGATTTTCCCATTTGCATCAAAAGAGTACCAGAAAAAAGCAACTTCATCCAGTAATTTACCATTTTTTAATGTGGTTTCTTTTGAACTAGGTACAGGTCCTTCCTGGTCAGTATAAAACCCTAGGACCACTCTTTTCTCAGGCCCCAACACCGATTCTCGTGTAGCACCCGCTTCCGCTTCTGGTGGTTTTGTATCATTCTTCGTTTGTTCATTGGGAGGACCAGGAGACGGAGACGGGGCATTTGTACAACCTGTCAAAGCAAGTCCCAAAATCAGGGCACTGCTCATCATAAAATTCAGAAACCGTTTCATGCTGCGCTTCAACTCCTTCATCTAGATTCGGTAACTGATTTTATTTTCCCCGCTTCAAACAACGTTATGTATTGAAATAATAAACGTTAGAATTATCCTCCTCAAGTCAATTATGGAATAACGAAAAAATTCGCGATTCCTTTCGCAATAGCGCGTGCTAATTGTTCTTGGTACCAAGATTGCTGTAATTTTTTCTGTTCCTTCAGGCTCGATAAATAACCCACTTCTACGATGACAGCAGGCATACTAGTGTTTTTAACAATGTAAAAATCCCCTGGCTTGGCAATTCTTCGATTCATTCCTGGTATTTTAATCATTTCTTGTTGGATTAATTCAGCTAACCTTTTACCAGATTCAGACTGATAATGATAAAATGTTTCTGACCCTGATTCCTGTCCGGATGCTGTTGCATTCACATGTAGACTGACAAAAACATCCGCATTAACCTCCTTAGCCATTTCGATACGGTGATTTAAGTCAATTTGCTTCTTCGTGCTTTTTCCTCTTACTCCATCTGGGACATAGTCAATATCTTCATCCCGTGTGAGGAAAATTTCGATTCCGCTTGGTTCAAGCATTTCCTTCACTTTTTGAGCAATCTGGAGATTAATCGATTTTTCATAAACACCTTGCTTAGTAATTGCTCCAGGGTCATACCCCCCATGCCCAGGATCAAGTATCACAATATGACCCTTATCCAAATGGCTTACTACAGCGGTAGATCCCTGCCAAATAACAGAGAACACCAGCATACACATTACGCTCAGGACAAGCAATATTGCCGGTTTGTTACCCGGTATCCCCACATACTTACGCATCCAGTATTCCCCCGTTTCATCGTTTCAATTAAAGAGTATGTGAGGGTAAATAGAGTTATACTTCTCAAGCAGACAAAAACAAGCCTCCGCTTAATGCGAAGGCTTGTCGGTAAAGTAAACTCTCGAATGTCTTGAATGGATTTTATTGGACATATACTGTGACATACCGAACACCAAAGTTTAATGCTGCCTGAACTGAATTCATGTAAAGGTCGATTCTGTTTCCTTTTATTGCTCCCCCAGTATCTAAGGCGCGGGCCTGACCATAATTCTCAACATAGACGTTTGTCCCGAGTGGGATTACTCTGGGATCGACAGCAATAATCCCCATGCGGACGGACGCTCCCGTTGCCGTTATTCCATTAGGTATACAATAAGCTGTCGCTCTCATGACATACGCTCGCTTAAAACTAATGGTCGTCCCACCTCGGGAAATCGAAGTCTGTGCTCCTCGAGAAACCACTTGATTAGTCGGCGGGGTAAGCACTCGCTGATCTAGTATTTCTCGATCAACCTCTTTCCCATCTTCTAAGGTCAATTTAATCGTTTGCTCTTGAAGACCATTTGAGCCACGACTGACAACTTTGTCCGGTAACCCGACGGGATAATCGGCGGGCTGTGTTACATTCTGATATGGAATCTCGCTTTTTAAGATGTCTATTCGTTCCGCAACCCTGACCACCTGAACCTGCTCATGAGGCACTAGCATATGGTCTAGGGGCAAGGAAACCTTATCTTTTACTCCTAAGTCAATGCCTAGTTTTGTAAGCGCATCCGCGACGGTTTTTGGCGCAATATACGTATCTAGATCCTTACCATCAGCACGAACGAATATGGGGATAGTTCTCTGCACCTTTATTTCCATTTGGTTTGAGACAGCTTCCGTTCGAGAAATATTCACTTCATCTTCATCTTTTAACTGAAGTCCGTAACGATCTGATAAATCAACGAGCGCTTCTCCTACTGTTTTTGCCGTTGTCCTAGTCATGAAAGTTTGTTCATCCACCAATAGTTGAACTGGAGTACTCCTCGTGACCTCTACCTTTAATCCTTTGGTAATTGGTGTATCTCGAGTGGGGTAAACTAAATCCTCTGGATATGTACCGAGTCTAGAATGAGCAAGCGCCTGACCAACAGTCCCATAAAGGGTTGTAACCCGTACGGTTTGTCCGTCAATGTGGGCCTCAATAGTCTTTGCATTGTAAGCGAATAGCGCAACCGAAATGAGAAATACTGCACATACGAAAATAACCCTTCGGGCTAAGTGAGATCTCCGAACCAAGGATAAGACCTGAGTTCGAGTTAACTGAAACATTGAATCCCTCCAAAAATCTAATATGACCAAGCAACCTCATTCTAATGGATAAGTAGTCTGTTGTCAAAATTATTTCCATTAATTGGGTTGAAGGACATAGATTTGGACAGATTTTCGCCCCCAATCTATACACTGTCGGAAGGTTGGGAAGAACACATCAATTTTATTTCCACGTATTGCTCCACCCGTATCTGCTGCAATGGCATACCCATACCCTTCTACATAGAGTTTGCTCCCCATCGCAATGACTTTCGGATCAACAGCGATCAGACCCTCTCTTGGTTCGACACCTGTAGCTGTTTTGTTTCCAGTATATGTATATGCAGTTGCCTCAACCTTTAGCGTGAGACTAATATTCATTTTAGCAAGTTCAAAGCCTTCCTCGGCCACCGGGATAGAGTTTTCAATCAACACTTTCTTCTTCGGAATTGGCTTGGAGTTGCGAAGAATCACTTCCTGCTTTGGACTAATGAACTCGAAAGAAGTTAGC
Source organism: uncultured Desulfosporosinus sp. (assembly GCA_927405585.1). GTDB lineage: Bacteria > Bacillota > Desulfitobacteriia > Desulfitobacteriales > Desulfitobacteriaceae > Desulfosporosinus. Next base: position 6,042 of record CAKMJS010000026.1, on the reverse strand, counting down.
ACTTGCTGATCATTGATTTGTCCATCGACCTCAAATGTCTTTACGACTTGACGTAGAACTCCTTTTTCTCCTTTTTCCTGAATCTCACTTATCCCCGGAAGAAGTTTATCAGTCTCAACATATTGTGTGTTAAATGGAATCTCACTATCAACTACTTCAATTTTATCTGATATACTTTCTACTCCTCGATGAATAGCTATTTCAAGACTTTCCACTCCTTGACTAGTAACTTCTTGGTTCATAAGCTCCGGACTACTCCCTTGAGCGGATACACCTCGACTAACTGAGGTCTGTTGAAATATCGGTTGTATCGTTTCTGGGGTGACTAGAGCTGAATAACGAGTACCAGCAGCAAATACTGCCAACCCGCCTAAATATATACTCCAAACTTTGGTGGTATGTAAATAATCTGAATAAGTACTAATTGGCAGCGAGTACATAGCATCCCTCCTAACAAAACCTATGAAACATCACCCTAAAAAAGAACCCTCCGATTTTATCGAAGGATCCTTTTAGCCACGAGAGCATATTCAATTATAGAGAAGTAGTATTCTTAAAAATAGTTTCTGCATTACACATGGTTTGATGAGCGATGTCTTCGAAGGACAAGTTTTTAAGTTCAGCTAACTTCTTAACTACTTCCTGGACATAAGTCGGTTCATTACGCTTTCCACGCCGTGGTTCAGGAGTCAAATATGGTGAATCAGTCTCAACGAGAATACGGTCTAGCGGGGCATGGACTGCCACCTCAACAGTATGGCGAGCATTTTTATAGGTTACTGGCCCGGCAAAAGAAAGATAGAATCCTAGATTCAAAAGAACTTTTGCCATTTCCCAAGACCCAGAGTAGCAGTGGAATACACCGCCGCACCTCGGGGGATGGGCTTTAACAATCTGTAAAATATCCTGATGGGCATCACGATTGTGAATAACGATCGGTAAATCAACTTCATTTGCTAATTTAATCTGTTGAATAAATACTTCTTTTTGAGTCGCGCGTGGGGAAAGGTCTCGATAATAATCCAGACCTATTTCACCCCAAGCCAACACTTTCGGCTGTTTTGCTAATAGCAGGAGCTTTGCCCAGATTTCATCTGTGGCCTCTACGGCATTATGAGGGTGTATGCCAATTGCTGCATAGATAAAATCATAGTCTTCAGCCAGCTTGATCGATCGTTTAGAAGAAAGGAAATCATATCCTACATTTGTCACTCGGGAAATCCCTGCTGCCTTCATTCGCACAGCGACTTCATCGAAGTCTTCTAAATAAACAGGATCATCTAAATGAGCATGTGTATCCCAAATCATTTAACTCGCGCCCCTCCGGGAAGATCTTTGTTCACCATAAGAACTTCCAACACGTCCCCCTGTGAGGCTGCTAATATCATCCCTTGGGAGGTAATCCCCCTAAGCTTCGTAGGTTTCAAATTAGCCACCAAGACCACATATTGGTTGACTAGGTCTTCTGGTGCATAGTGTTTTGCTATACCCGAAACCACAGTTCGGACAACACCAGCAACTTCGACTTCTAACTTCATAAGTTTATCAGTTTTTTCTACTTTCTCAGCACTTAGGATCTTAGCCACCCGCAAATCTAGTTTGGCAAACTCGTCGATGCTGATTTCGTCTTTGATAGGCTCAAATTCGAGTACTGGAACAGTTTCATTAGTTTCACTTTGAGTTTGGGTCTGTGTTGAGCTTTGTTCTTGATCTTGATTTAAAACCACGGTTGTGTTCGTCTCCTCTGTCATCGTATATTGAGAAATATCAATTCTCGGGAAAAGTTGCTCTCCCTTTTGAACTTTTATTCCGTATTTTAGAATGCCCCATTGATCTGCTTCTTCCCAGCGGATGATCCCTTCGTCAAGCCCGAGAAGAGCGCAAATTTTAGGTGGTAAGCCCGGCATAAAAGGGGCCGTCAAAACTGCCATAATGCGTATACACTCCATGAACGTATAAAGCACTGTATCTAAGCGCTCCCGCTGCTCCTCTTGCTTAGCAAGTGCCCAAGGGGCTGTTTCATCAACATATTTATTACAACGTGCCACAAAGCGCCAAATTTCTTCTAGAGCACCGGCTGGGTCTAGAATCTCAAGCCTTTTTTCGACAGCATTTTTAACTTCATGACTTAACTCTTTCAGTTCTAGCTCCTGTGAGCCAGCTTGACCTAGACGTGGAACAATTCCATCTCTATACTTTACAACCATTGCTAAACTCCGAGAAACGAAATTCCCAAAATCATTGGCTAAATCCCGATTTAAGCGTTCTACCACATTATCCTCAGAGTACGTACCATCTGTACCCACTTGCATTTCCCGTAATAAGAAATATCGGATGGCATCCGATCCATATCTTTGAATCAACTCAAAGGAATCTTGCACATTTCCTCGGGACTTAGAAATTTTTCCTCCATCTTTAGTCAAATACCAGCCATGTCCATAAATTACTTTGGGTAACGGAATCTCTAAGGCCATAAGAATAATGGGCCAAATTACAGCATGAAAACGCACGATATCTTTGCCCATAATATGTACATCAGCAGGCCAATACCGTTTATAATTATCCCCCTCTGGGTAAGCGAGCGCTGAAATATAATTAATGAGAGCATCCAGCCATACATAAACCACATGTTTAGGATCAAAGGGAACTTTAATTCCCCACTGAAATGTGGTGCGAGAAACGCAGAGATCCTCTAATCCGCCTTCGATAAAGCGCAGCATTTCGTTGCGACGGGAAAGTGGTTGGATGAATTCTGGATGCTCCTCGATGTGTCTGAGTAAGGCATCTTGATATTTTGAAAGTCGGAAGAAATAACTTTCTTCCTTAAGAAGTTCCACATCTCGCCCACAATCCAAATTTGGACATTTTCCTTCGACTAATTTATTTTCCATCCAAAACGTTTCACAGGGAGTACAGTACCAACCCGAATACTCTGACTTATAGATATCCCCTTGTTCATATAATTTCGAGAAAATATGTTGAACAACTTTATGATGACGTGGCTCTGTCGTCCGAATAAAATCATCATAAGAAATATCTAAGGCAAGCCACAATTCTTTAAAGCGTTCTACAACGCCGTCAACATAAGTCCTAGGGTCGCTATGATTTGCTTCCGCAGTGCGTACAATTTTCTGTGCATTTTCATCAGTACCCGTTAAAAAGTAAACCTCATCCCCTAGTAATCTATGATAACGTGCGAGTGCGTCAGCCGCAACCGTTGTATAAGCCGTCCCAATATGCGGGCTTGAGTTAGGATAGAAAATCGGAGTAGTAATATAATATTTCACAAAAACCATCCCCCACTTAAATTATCTCTGAAATATATAGTATAGGAGCTCATATTAGTCAAGTATACCCATAATTAAAAATTTATATGAAAAGAACATTTCTTTCGACCTTGAATTTGAATTTGCAGGAAAAATAAAATTATCGCCAATGCGACAGATGAGTGCAAGTTTAGCACTTAAAAATATTAATGCACGCGAACACAGAACAACGTTCATAAACTTTCTTTTAAAAATATTTTTTTTTGTTTGTTTTAAATGGAAAATGATTAGTTCCTCTTTGTCGACAAATTACCTATAATTTGGCTTTACTCACTGGATTCATCCATGTATCAACTACGAATTATCCTTGTTGCGAGTATTATGCTTGGTTTATTGACTGCGTGTGGTCAAAAAGGGCCGCTATATCTTCCTGCAGAAACGGTAAAGAAAACCACGACATCATAACATGCAAGAAATTGAATCATCTGGAGCGAATTAAATATGAAATTTACTAAAATGCACGGTCTAGGTAATGACTTTATGGTAATTGATGGGATCAATCAGCATTTAAATTTGAATTCGCAACAAATAGTCCATCTTGCCCATCGAAACACTGGGGTCGGATTTGATCAATGCCTTATCATTGAGCGCGCTACCCGAAATGATGTTGATTTTAATTATCGTATATTTAATGCTGATGGAAGCGAAGTAGGACAATGTGGAAATGGTGCACGCTGTTTGGCATTATTTGCCAAACATCATGGATTGACCACAAAAAATAAATTAAAAGTAGCTACCAAAACCACTACCATGAATTTATACATAAATGAAGATAATACTGTGAGTGTTGATATGGGACAACCCCATTTAGATCCACAACAAATACCTTTATTAGCCCCACAACAAGCCTCGACTTATCCCTTAGAACTCAACAATAATCAGCAACTAGAAATTCATGCTGTAAATGTGGGCAATCCCCATGCGATTTTAATCGTTGATGATATCTTTAATGCCCCAGTAGCCGACTGGGGCAGACAAATCAGTCTGCACAAAGAGTTTCCTGAACAAACGAATGCAGGATTTATGCAAATACTCTCGCCACAACATCTGAGGTTACGGGTGTATGAGCGAGGGTGTGGCGAAACACTTGCCTGTGGCAGTGGTGCGGTAGCCGCTGCAGTTATTGGCCGTCTTTATCATCACATGAATAACCCAATCACGGTGAGTTTGCCTGGAGGTGATTTAGTTATTAATTGGCCAAATGTTAATGAACCTGTCCTCCTGACAGGGCCTGCTATTTTTGTTTACGAAGGAAATATCGAATTGTTTTAAAATCTATGTTGAGTAATGATAACCAGCGTCAGATGAAATAAAAACGTAATATCTCATCAAGACAAATTATTACATCCACTTTGAATTATTCTCAACGCTAAGACCAAGATATGTATTAATCCTTTTTAAAGTTAAAATCGTTAATCTAAATATCCTAATGAAAATGATCTTTGAAATATGAACCCATAAATTTAATTAAAAAATTATAACTATTAATGTAGATCCCAGGACAAAGCGATTCTCGAGGTCCAGCGACATTTAATACTTGAATATTATTGGTTTTAATCCAATCCATAAGGATTAATAAATTGTGCTCGATTTCAGAATTTAAATTTAATATTAAATAACGGGCATTTTGTTTTACTGCGTACTGTATTGTTAATCGTGTTCCATCTTGAATTTCATTGAGTATTGGGATCGAGGGTACAATGATCAAGGAAGCATCAGAATCCCTAATATTCATTTTAGTTCTGGTATCATAATTTTCCTTTTCACTTTTAATATCATCAGGAATCTCAACTAATTGTGTATATCGCTGCGGTATCGTTCCATTTTCATCAATTCTACCTCTAGGACACCATCCTCCCCAAATAATATTAAAGCTAATCGCTACATCCAATGCTGCTCTATCAACACCGGTCTGGCCTCCGGAGATAATTTTTTTAATCATACTTCTTCTCGATATTGAAGAGCATTATTCTGGCTATAGAGACCAGGATTATTAAAACTGTGAATTGGCATAAATCAATTAGTTTCGTAAAAATTATTAATCATTTAAGTGGATTATAAAAAGGAAATATAAAAAAATCCTAATTAATTTAAATTTCTAGGCGGTGTTTACAATTGGCTCCACCCGCCCTAATATCGGAAAAATCAAACAAGTGCAGATTAAAAATTTATTAATTCATTCTTTGAGCAACACATATAGAAGCACCTCTATTAAGGGTGAGATTCTTTGACTTGGGTTTCGACAAATAAATGTCCTTGAATTTTTTTTCGAAAGAGTTATCCTGAACAAATCCCCAACATTCTAATCAATATTTACCAAATTCCCTTTTCAAAAGAACGGACAGCCAGCTTTTATAAAATTTTATTAAAAATAAGTGGGCATTAAAGTAAATGGTCAAGGAGGATCGATGGTCGATTTTGTTGCACCGATGGCGAATAAAGATATCGCCGCCTGTGAATTAATAATTACGCAATTAAATACTGAAACTGATAATCGCACTTCCTGGGAACAGGCGCTTATCTCCCTGATTACTGCGGTGGAAACTCATTATGATCATCATACATTGCTGGCAATATTGGCTAAGTTGCCAACTGAAATCAAAAACGAGTTATTTTCCCGATTATTAAGCACCGTTGATAAAAACGCCCCAATCCTCAACACATTAATTCATTATGTTGCTGATTTACCTGAAAAAAACGTACATACCACCAAACT
>CAKMJS010000025.1 GCA_927405585.1 uncultured Desulfosporosinus sp. | reverse complement strand
AGGGAACCCCGGTAGTGTATGGGTCAGCCTCTTCAATTACTGAGATGCGCAACGGGTCGTTAAGTATCGGCTCGCCCGAGGGAGCCTGGATCATTGCTGCAGCAGTCCAAATTGCCCATAGGAATACCTATCGGCGAAGGGGAGAGTATCGCCGAAGGCTGCTGCGTCCGGGCCAAGACACTGACTCTCGGAAGGAGGAATACTCATGGCTGAATCGATGAAGAATCGGTTTCTGAATAATATGGACATTTTAGCGGCTATCGGAATCGTGGGCATCGTAGTCATGATGATTATTCCATTGCCTGCTGGATTGCTGGATATATTAATTACCTTAAATATTACGGCTTCGGTCCTAACTCTGATGCTGGCAGTTTTCGCTAAGGACCCTTTGGAGTTTTCAGCTCTTCCTTCCCTCTTACTGACCTTGACGTTGTTTCGTTTGTCTTTGAACATTTCGGCTACTCGTCTCATTTTACTGGACGGTCATGCTGGAGAGGTTATTCAGCAGTTTGGTGAATTTGTTATACGTGGCAATGCGGTGGTTGGATTTATTATCTTTATTATTTTAGTCCTCGTTCAATTTATCGTGATTACCAAAGGGGCAGAGCGTGTTTCGGAAGTGGCTGCGCGGTTCACCTTGGACGCCATGCCAGGAAAGCAAATGTCCATCGATGCTGATCTCAATGCGGGGATGATCACTGAACTACAGGCTCGCGAACGTCGTAGCTCGATTCAACAGGAAGCAGATTTCTATGGTGCCATGGATGGTTCTACCAAGTTCGTCAAAGGGGATGCCATCGCCGCTATTATCATTTTATTTATCAATATTATCGGAGGGTTTATAACCGGGGTCGTGATGCAGGGGCTGCCTTTGCTAGAAGCGCTCCATAAATATACCTTGCTGACCATCGGGGATGGACTCGTTTCCCAGATCCCGGCGCTCCTGATCTCAACGGCAACTGGCTTAGTCGTCACCCGGGCAGCCTCGGAAAACAATCTGGGTAATGATTTGACTAAGCAACTGTTTCGAAAGCCGAAGGCCTTGTTCATTACTGCTGGAGTGTTGTTCATGTTAGCCTTCCTCGGTTTGCCAAAATTCCCGTTGTTTCTTGTGGCTGTAGCGTTACTCGTTGCAGGATACATGCTCCAAAAAAACTCCAAGGTGTCAGGCGTTGAGGAATCGGCCGCAGCTAGGGAGTCGGAAATCGAGGAGAGCAAGAAACCGGAAAATGTCCTAAACCTTCTAAATATTGATCATATGGAACTTGAACTGGGCTACGCGCTGATCGCTTTGGTCGATGTTCAGCAAGGGGGAGATTTACTCGATCGGATTGTCCTAATTCGACGTCAAATTGCCAGTGAAATGGGTTTTATCGTTCCTGTGATACGGGTTCGCGATAATATGAATTTACAGCCCAACCATTATGTGATCAAGATTCGAGGAGCAGAAATCGCCGCAGGTGAGATTTTAGCGGACCATTACATGGCTATGAGCAGTGGTTTTGACAGTGATTCCATACCGGGTACGCCGACCAAGGAACCAGCTTTTGGACTGGATGCTAAATGGATTAATGCGATGTACCGAGAACAAGCGGAGCTAAGCGGGTGGATGGTGGTGGATGCGCCAACCGTTCTGGCGACCCATATTACTGAAGTGATTAAGGCGCAAGCCTGGGAAATTCTCAATCGTCAAGACGTCAAAACTCTCATCGATCATGCTAAGGAAAAAGCCTCTGCTGTCGTGGATGAGTTAATTCCAGAACTGCTAAGTCTGGGTCAAGTGCAAAAGGTTCTATCAAATTTACTCCGTGAAAGGGTCTCAATTCGAGATATGGTGTCAATCCTCGAAACTCTTGCCGACCAAGCGCAGAGCACCAAGGATCTTGACCGCTTGACGGAACATGTCCGCCAGGCTTTAGCTCGACAAATCTTACAGCCACTACTCGGCAAAGATAAAACCTTACCCGTGATCACACTCGATCCACAGATTGAACAGCAAATTTTGGATAGTATTCACCCTTCTGATTATGGTACTTATTTAGCGCTGGATCCGAAGATGCTACAAGTCCTCGTTCAAAACCTTACGCGAGAGGTAGAGAAGGTTATGCTTAAAGGGCTAACGCCGGTGATTGTCTGCGCTCCACTGGTGAGAATTAACCTAAAACGTGTGACAGAGCGTCAACTTCCTCAACTTATGGTGCTCTCATATAATGAATTAGTTCAAGGTGTACAAGTACAAGCTGTAGGAATGGTGGGGATGGATCGTGCGAGTTAGACGATTTGTAGGAGATAATGTGGCAGAAACCATGGGAAAAGTCAAGCGGGAACTGGGATCCGAAGCGGTCATCCTCCAGACACGTGAGTTTCGAGAGGGTGGTTTCTTGGGCTTCTTTGGCAAGCTACGAGTGGAAATCACAGCGGCTATTGAGGAAAAACCAGTGGCAGTACAGAAAACTCCCGTTTCCAATTATGGGTATTATGTCGAGGAAGCTAAGTCGCCTGTAGTTCGGCCTTTTTCGGAGTCTAACGAAGAGACCCCAAATCTTCAAGAAGAACTTACCTCTATGCGTCGGATGCTGGAGAAGATGAATCACCAGATGGAGGGGCTCGGAGAGGAAAAAAGTTCTTGGCCACCGATGCTGCAAAGATGGGCAGATCACTTACACGGTCGAGGGATCAGCGAAAACCTAGTTAAGCGCTTGATTAGCCACGTGCAACAAACGTTGTTACCAGAGGAGTGGGTCGATGATGCCCAGGTTTACGCCCGAATTGAAGCTAATGTTCGCCAGATCTGCGGACAAATAGGGCTAATTCAGCCGGGGATTGACAAGCCGAGGATTGTCGCCTTAATCGGAGCGACTGGAGTAGGGAAAACCACGACGATTGGTAAACTGGCAGCCGGTTTTAGTATTGTGGATAAACGCAAGGTTGCCTTGATTACGGCTGACACCTATCGGGTCGCCGCTGTAGAGCAGCTTAAAACGTTTGGTGAGATCATCGGAGTGCCTGTTGAAGTGGTCATGACCCCTACCGGGTTGCGCGAGGCACTTGAGCTTCATGCGGATAAAGAACTTATTTTTATTGATACGGCGGGCAGAAGTCCTCAACATGATATACATATGTCCGAGCTACGCGCTTTTTTGGATAAGGCAAAACCGGATTTCACAATGTTGGTCTTGAGCGCAACCACACAATTTGCTGACCAACTTAGAATATACCAACGTTTTGAAGGCTTAACGACGCATCTCATCTTCACAAAGTTAGACGAGACTGGGAGTGCAGGGTCCATACTCAATCTATTGGGTCAGACAACCCTTCCTACAGCCTACCTAACGAACGGTCAAAATGTTCCGGATGACATAGAGGCAGCTACGCCTCTCCGTATGGCGCGACACGTCTTAGGAGAGGAGATGCCCCATGCATGATCAAGCTAGCGTCTTGAGAAAGTTGGCTTCCAAGGAAAATAATAATAGCAGAATGAGAGTTATCGCGGTGACCAGTGGTAAAGGGGGAGTTGGTAAAACTAGTTTTACAGTTAACCTAGCACTCGCCTTATCCGAATATGGTCGACGCATTATCATTCTCGATGGAGATTTGGGTCTGGCTAACGTGGATATCGCCTTTGGACTGACAGCGCGGTATACCATTGAGCATTTATTATCCGGGGAAAAAACGATTGAACAGATTATGCTGACCGGTCCACGGGGAATCGGAATCATTCCGGGTGGGTCTGGTGTACAAGGTCTAGCTAACCTAGAACGGAATAAGCTGGCGAATGTCATAGCTAATCTTGGGCGGTTAGAAAAGATGGCTGATCTGCTGATTATTGACACTGGAGCGGGTCTAGGACATACGGTGATTAACTTTTTAAAGTCAGCAGATGATATTATCATGGTGACAACGCCCGAACCGACTGCGTTAACGGATGCCTATGGACTGCTGAAAACGTTGAGGAAAGAAGCGGGTGAGGTGCCCATCCATGTGGTAATTAACCGGGTGCGTAATGAAACTGACGCTCAGGCGACTTTTAAACGCTTAGAAATGGCTGTGCATAAATTTCTGGATGGGTCGCTTGATTTTATGGGATGGGTTTATGATGATCCGCTCGTTGGACGGTCTGTGATGCAGCAAGAGCCATTAGGCATTAGTTATCCTGAAAGTCCAGCTTATAAATGCATTCAGTGGATTGCCAGTACTGTTGTAGGAATTTATCATCGTCCACCACGTCAAGCCGGCGGAGTCAGGGGCTTTTTGAGCAAGTTGCTTCGTTCGTTCTAAACTAATCACGGACCACGGACCACGAACCATGAATTACGTACTACGGACCACGAACGACAAACGACGGGCTACAGATTACGAACTACGGGGGGTGGAGATTTGTCGTATAAGAAGAAGCTTATACTGGGGCTTGCAGTGGAACTTGTCGTTTCGGAGGGAGAGTATGAAGGAATCTATCGAACGCGTATTGAAGAGGTGGGAGAAAGAATCATCGCTGTTGGTGCACCGTATGATCATGGCGAGATTGTTCCTTTGCGCGAAGGAACGACGGTGAAATTGACATTTTGGGACGAAGCAGCTGCCTACTCATTTGAGGGGAAGATTATGCAAAGAATCGCAGTCCCGATCCCGATGTTTGTTTTAGAACTGCCAGATTCGGTAGACAAAGTCCAACGCCGAAACTATGTCCGAGTTCCGGCCTTTTACCCGGTATCGTTTCGAGCTGTAACCAAGGAAGGTCTCAGCGATCTTCAGAAAGGAACGATGGTTGATTTAAGTGGCGGAGGGTTGCGGTTTTTGACAAAGGAGCGGGTGGAGAACAAAGACCTACTTTATGTCCTTATAGAGTTACCAGTAGGAGAACTGAAGACACCGGTTCGTGTTTGCCGAGCTGAAAAGATAGAGGATAGTAAACACTACACAGTTTCAGTCGAATTTCATGACATCGCAGAACGAGAGCGCGATCAAATCATTCGCTGCGTTTTTGATATTCAAAGGGCAATGCGTAAGAAAGGATTGGTATAAACAATGGAGATTACTCAGTTCCAACTAGACGCTTTGCGGGAAATAGGTAACATAGGCTCAGGACATGCCGCTACAGCCTTGTCAACACTATTACAACGTCGAATCGATATGTCTGTGCCGAAGGTTTGGGCAGTCCCTTTTGAACAAGTATCCGGCATTGTGGGTCAACTGGACATGCCTCAGGCTACCATCTATGTTAAAGCAGAAGGGGAGGCCCCGGGAAAAGCCGTTTTTTTCTTCCCGGTAGAAAGTGCTGAGATTATGGTTCAAGCCCTGTTCGGGTCGGATAAGCCAGTAGATCTCTATACCGATGAGATGGCGCAATCGGCGCTGAAAGAGGTCGGGAATATCTTGGTGAGTTCCTTTCTTATCGCTTTAACTCAGTTTTCGGGGATATCCTTTCAACCTTCAGTGCCTGCTCTAGCTGTGGATATGATTGGTGCGAGTTTAGACGCAATTTTTCTCGAAGAGGGTATGCTTGAGGACACGGTGTTGTTCATCGACACACAACTCACGGGATTACCTAAAATCGAAGGTCAGTTTATCTTTTTACCGGACGAGGGTTCACTGAAAAAAATGTTGGAGGCCATGGGATTATGAGTGTGGTTATCAGTGTTGGTATGGCAGATTTTAAAACTGCAAAGTCACCCGACCTTTTACTAACCGCTGGATTAGGATCGTGTATCGGAATTTGCATCCATGATCCGTTTCTGAAGGTGGGTGGGATGGCCCATATAATGCTCCCCACAGCTAGTGGTAGTTTAGGGGGGAATCCGGCGAAATACGCGGATACAGCACTCGAATTATTACTGAAGGAAATTGCTGAGATGGGTGCCAATAGAACCCGCCTAAGGGCCAAAATCGCTGGTGGTGCTCAGATGTTTTCTTTTCCTGGGAAACCTCCAATTCTTAAAATTGGGGATCGCAATGCTGAAGCTGTGCAACAGGAACTGAAAAAGAGAGGGATTCCGCTCCTGGTTACAGATGTAGGAGGAAGTTTTGGGCGCACCATTCATTTTGATGTAGGGACAGGGGAATTGCGAATCCGAACTATAAATCATGGAGAAAAGGTGGTTTGATGGCTGTCGATAACATTGTAGGGTATCAGAACTGGGCAATGCGTATCACTTTAACCACGACTTCAATAGTTGTTCTCCTTAGTTGGCTTAATCAAGTAAGGATTCTAGAGATCCTTGTACGGGGTGGAACATCTTTTCTGGTAATGTATTTTTTAATGGCGGGAATCCGTAGCTTGTTTGAAAAGACCGCATCCCAAGAAGAGGTAAAGCCGTACTCTATAACGGATGGGGGTCGTGGAGGGGTCGTTGATTTTTCTGTGGGAGACGATGAGACTAGTCCTCAAATTCAATCCTCAAGTTTTCCCGGACAAGTTAACCCGAGTCTAAGTGCTGGGCTACCAGGTAGTAAACAACAAGCCGATATCGTACGCCGTATGGGCTGGGAGTAATCGAAGTTCGAGGTTCGAGGTTCGATATTCGAACGAAGGACTAGGAATTGTATACCAAAATTTGGGGCAACAATTTTGATATAGAAGTTTGAAGTTGGAACTACTAACTACCAAAATCGAACGTCGAACATCGAACATCGAACATCGAACATCGTACATCGATAAAGGGGGGTAAGTCTTGATACCTAACGCATATGAAACCGCCGCTCGCGGACCGTGGAAACAAGAACAGATCGAACAATACTTGCCTTTGGTTAAGCGTATTGCCGGTCGTTTAGCTATGTCCCTTCCACCCCATGTCGATGAGGATGATATCATCGGCTATGGTGTCTTTGGGTTACTCGATGCTTTAGAACGGTTCGAAGCGGCCAGAGGGTTCAAATTTGAAACGTATGCCTCGATTCGTATTCGCGGAGCGATGATTGACGGACTCCGAACAATGGATTGGGTTCCTCATTCGGCCAGACAGAAAGTGAAGCGGGTTCAAGACGGCTTTGCTGAGTTGGAATATCGACTGGGAAGGGCTGCCACGGTGGAAGACGTTGCAGAACTGCTAAAAGTAGAGGTGCGAGAAATTGAAGGGGTGTTAGCTCAAGCTCAAATATTAACCCTAACCTCGTTCGATGAAACCTCTGTCGATCAAGAAGGGGACAGTAGCGGCACACCGCTCAATTTACTGATAGATACTGAGGCACAGGAAGCATATCAAGCGGTAGAAAAAGAGGAACAAAAACGGATACTGGCTATTGCAGTAGAAAAATTACCCGACAAAGAAAAATTGGTGGTGGCGCTGTATTATCAAGAGGAACTAACCTTAAAAGAGATTGCAGCGGTCTTAAAACTATCGGAATCCAGAATATCCCAACTACATTCCCAAGCCGTCTTGCGCTTAAGGGGCAGGCTAAGCCGACAAAAGAAGAACTTGTTCTAAGAATATAATCGTCCTAATGTTTTATAGGGAATTGGCCGATATAACTTATAGAAGTCTTTGTTGGAGGTGAAGCAATGTCAGGTATTCATGTCCTTTCGGATATCTTAAAGGGTGGCAGTGCAGTGGAGAAGACAGTGAACCCTGAGGGAAAAGATAGCTCAGACAGCCCTGGAAACGTTGCAGAAGTATTTGCATCGATGCTTAGTGGCTTGATGAATTCCAAGGGTGATTCGAAAGGGCAGAACTTTAAAGCGAGCTTAGAATCAGACGAGACGCAAAGCGCAGACAAGCCCGTTCCAAGCATACAAAATCAGAACGAATTGGGAAGTATGTTAGGGTATGGACAGTTTGTACTCACAAATTATTTTAAGCCAACGCTTCCGGCAGGCAAGGAGGCCAATTCCGGAAATGATGTGAGCCAGGGTATTGGAGGTTTAGCAACTGCTAATGCATTATTGACCAAGGTACCGAATATTTCGGGTAACAATTTTGAATTAGCTATGCTGAAGGACTCTTCTCTGGTCTCAGACGAGGTTTTTACGTCGACAGGGATGACGACGCCGAATCCTCAGGGGGCTAACCCCGTAAGGATGGAATTGGATCAATATAGACAGGTAATCGCAGATCTTTTAGTAGCACTCTCTGGAAAAATTACGGACTTATCTCCAGAAGGAACTCCATTGGTTTTGGAACCTGGAACTAGTGAACGTCAGGGAATAATGAAAATCATACAAAATTGGCTGACGGTCACAGTGACGGAGGACGTGCTGAATAATGGACTGGGAGCTCCGAGTGCTCAAAGCATCGTTTCTCAGAGTACCTCTGGACAAGAAAACGTTAGTCAAGGTACCTCTGGACAAGGAAATGTTGGTCAAGATAACAATGGACAAGGCATCGTTGTTCAAGGTAGCCATGGACGAACAGTGGGTAACTTAGAGGAGTATATACCACTTCCTCAAGGTGATTTTGAGACCGTAGTGGATCAAGCACATTCTAAAAATTTGAACTACATAAGTTCAAATACAGGGGTCGAGGATCTCCGGCAGGTTATAGCAAGGATAGTACAGGGCTTGATACTGGGAACAGATAAAGCTGCAGTCGATCAGCCTAGTTCCAGTATCCAGACTTCTATGCCATATTCGATTTCATTGGTGAACGAAAGGGTTCAACAGACTTTGAACATCGAGGCTTCGGTGGGGAAGTCTATCGTCAACGAAACAGAGTTAGGGATACTACTTCAACCTGGAGTAGAGAAGGTCATTAAGCGAGTGTTAGATTTCCTAGCAACAGAACTGAGTACGGGCAACAGAGAGCTTAACACGAAGGCTCTCCCGTTGGGAGTAATACTGAATCAAATATTAAATCAAATACACGAAAGAAACATTCCTCAAGAAGTCATCAAGGAAATGCTCCCGACAAAAAATGATCGGCTCGATACACTCTTGAGTTGGCCAAAGAGTAGCAGTCAAGTCTCAGAAACTGCTGTAACGCCAGGTAAAGATGTTTTATTCCAGTCAGACCTTAAGCCGAAATTAGCTGGGGTGGACATAGGAAATAGTAACCCATTAAAAAATATTCAGGGGATTTCTAACGAGGAGAGCAGCAAAGGTGCTTTAGTGGAAGCCTCTGGAGTTTCCAGTGTGAAGGTCACTCAGGATCAAAACCTAAGCTTGGGTATTGGTGCTGTGGGGAACATCACAACGGGCAATGTTGCTGACGGAAAAACAGTTGCCATTCCAGTGTATGAACAGATCTCTAACGTATTTCGGCAGCAAGTTACCAGCCGAAATCAAGAGCTGAAGGAACTGGAGATTAAGTTACATCCGGCAGACTTGGGACGAATTCAAATTGGCTTGCGTTGGGAAAATGGTCAGGTACATCTCATAGTTCATGCTTCAGAACCAGCCACGGGTCAGATGCTTCAGAATCAACTCTTAGAGTTGCGTCATACGCTTACCAATCAGGGTGTAAACTGTGGTACGTTGCAAATGGGGCAGCAGGGTGGAGATCAGCAGCAGAATCGCCAAGGGAACGAATCCCGAGGGACATTAGAAGCGACCCCGAGCCTTAGTGAAGATGAAGAAGCAAGCTTAGGCTTTAACGCTTTCTCGCCTGGACAGGACGGAAATAATCGAATTAATGTCACCGCTTAGGAGGAACTATCAAGTATGAGCAATACAATCAATGGAATAAATAACGTCACGAGCGGAAATAAAGCTATAACAACAGCGGTCAATGACGCCTTGGGCAAAGATGATTTTCTAAAATTGCTCACGGTGCAATTAAGAAATCAGGATCCCTTGCAACCGATGGATAATAGTGCTTTTATCGCTCAAATGGCTCAATTCAGCTCTTTGGAGCAAATGAATAATGTCGCAAAGTCCATGGACAGTTTGAGCACAAGCATGTTCAACTTCGCTCAACAGGCTTCACTCACCCAAGGGGCTGCTATGATCGGTAAATGGGTCGGTGGTATTAATGTTAATAACTCGACACCTATGGAAGGAATCGTTGAAGCCGTGAAGTGGCTTGATGGCGAACCCATGGTGCAGATTCGAACATCTGACGGGAGTTTGGCTGAGTTAGAACTGAATCTTGTCACCTTGATAAAGGAGCAAGCTCCAGTAATTCCTGATACAACAACCGAAACAACAACGGATGTAAGCAATACATCCGAAATAACCGAAGCAGATGATAGTATCGAACCACCAACAACGACGACGACTCCATAGTGATGTAGTTGGAAGAATGATAAAAAAAGAGGGGGAATATGCGCCATGATGCGTTCTCTATATTCGGCCATTTCGGGTCTAAAAAACCACCAAGTTAAGATGGATGTGATCGGGGATAACGTAGCGAATGTGAATACTTTAGGTTTTAAACGGAGTAGGGCTAGTTTCTCCACGATGCTTAGTCAGACTATGAAGGGTGCATCGTCTCCTTCGGCGACTCAAGGGGGGACGAATGCAATTCAAGTGGGACTAGGGGCAGTTCTGGGTTCAGTAGATAAAATTATGACTCAAGGGAGTTCTCAATCAACAGGCAAGGATACCGACCTTATGTTACAGGGACCGGGATTCTTTGTGATGGATAATGGTGGACAAATTGTCTATACTCGGGCAGGTGGATTTGGCTTTGATCGTGATGGACATTTAGAAGATCCAGCGTCTGGAGCCCGGGTAATGGGTTATTCATGGGGAGCGGATGATTCAACGAAGGTGAATTGGACTGGACCAGGGTATGGGGCCATAAAATTTTCGTTGGGTGATGCTTTGCCTCAAGATAAGAACATGCCAATTAAGCCTGAGAAAGTCCAACTAAATGCTAATCCTCTTGATGGTGATTACACCGAAAGTGGTGCAGGTATTGATCCAGTTACTTTAACATCTGACAACTTAAAGGGAGCTGGGAATGTAATAATTGATGGAATGACCAGGGTGGAAAGTAATCCGAAGTCAGGTCAATTTACGTTTAACCCAGAAGCTGGAAAAATATCATTCGCCCCTGGATATATCCGGCCAAACGACGGAACGTCTTCTACCGCTTCATATATAAGCTATGTCGCTGCCTCAAATCCCAAAATTGATCCTACTAACGACCACAAGATTACAGTTGATTATATGCCGTCTGCGGGCGCGAAAATCTATACTATAGTTGGAGGGGTTGTCAATGCATATACAATGGCTCCAAGTTTAGCAGAAGTAGATGATGACCCTCTTTATTATTGGGCGGAAAATACCAATGGTTCATATTCAATTACCTTTTCGAAGAAGACAGACTCTCCAGCTGCTCCCGCTATGCCAGGAGTTACGGATTCTGTGGGTTATGACTTTTTAAACCTTCCCCGAACCCTAACTAGTTTTAGTATTGATCAAACAGGGATTATCACCGGGGTCTATAGTGATGGGAATACCTCGGCTACTCATAAGATTGCTCAAATTGCGATTGCTAAATTTTCCAATGATGCAGGCTTGAATAAACTAGGCGGAAATTTTTATAATACAACGAATAACTCCGGGGATGCCTCGATTGGATCTGCAGCAGAAGATGGACGTGCTTCGATTGTTCCTGGTGCGGTAGAAATGTCCAATGTGGATTTATCCCAAGAGTTTACGGACATGATCGTTACTCAAAGGGGTTTCCAAGCTAATTCTCGTGTTATTACAGTTTCCGACTCGTTGCTCCAGGAGCTGATTGACCTCAAGCGGTAAGTGAAACGTTAAACGTGTTATGAAGTATTCGGTAATTGGCTAAGCGATGAAATTAAGTCTCGAAAAGTTCAGCGGAGGTAAGATGATGCGCCTAACTTCAGAATTTCAGCTTCGTACTCAGCAAGAAAGAGTGGATATATTAGCTAATAATATTGCCAATATCAGTACAGCTGGATTTAAGGCCAGTGTGGTTAATCTTGCTGAGGCCTATGATGCTCAAGAAAAATCAGCTAATCTATCCTTATACGGTGGAATTCCTGATGGTGCTGCTTTAGGAGTAGGGACAGGAGCTTTATATCACGGTGAGAGAATCGACATGTCGCAAGGAGTATTAACAAATTCAAATAATCCTTGGGATCTAGCCATTGATGGTCAAGGTTTTTTTCAAGTGAAGGTCCCCAATGGAGACCTAGCTTATACTAGGGCGGGAATGTTTCAATTAGACAAGGACGGACTGCTTGTTAATCAACATGGCTATATTATGCAACCAAATGTGATCATCCCACCAGATTCAGGTGAGGTTCAAGTCAAGCCAAATGGGGACATCATGACCATGGTCGATGGAAAGCAAGAAGTGATAGGTCAAGTCGTGCTAGCTAATTTCACAAATATCGATGGACTTAAGCAAATAAGCAATAATCTTTTTCTAGAGACGCTGGAGTCTGGTGAAGTACAGACGGGCCAACCGGGTTCGAATAATTTAGGAGAAGTTAAAGCGGGATTTATTGAACAGTCGAATGTCGACTTAGGGACCGCTATGACGAATTTGGTTCAAGCCCAAAGAGCGTACCAAATGGATGCACGGTTACTTAAACAAGGCGACGAAATGTGGGAGAAAGCAAATGCATTGAGGAGGTAATTCAATGTCTGGATGGTTAGACACTCCTGTCTTGTCAGTTCTCGAAAGGGGCCTAAATGCTTCTAGCTTAAGGCAACAAGTTCTGGCTGACAATGTTGCGAATGTGGATACACCAGGATTTAAGCGATCGGATGTTGATTTTGAGCTGGCACTTAAAGCTGCGTTAGGTAGAACCGGATCGGCACTTTCACTTAAAGCGACGGTTCCCGGCCATATTACGAGCGGTAGTGCAGAGAATAACTCGATAGTTCAGACGGACCGTAGTACGAGTTTTCGTAATGATGCAAATAATGTTGATATTGACAGCGAAATGGTCAATGTAGCAAAAAATGGGCTGTATTACAACTCACTAACACGCACTATTTCGTCGCAGTTAGGAATGCTGCGCATGGTTATCAAGTGACGAGAGTGAAGCAGTTCGGAGGTAAGATATGATTCGAGGACTTTATAGTTCCGCGACAGGCATGCTCACGACCCAGAAACAAACAGGGACGATCGGGGAGAATATGGATAATATTCGTAACCCGGGGTATCGGGAAGAACAAAACATCGTGACCTCATTTCCCTCATTGCTTTTACAACGACTCGCATCGGGAAATGGCGCAGAAAAAGTGTCGATTGGTGGAATGGGGACTGGCGTGCAAGCTGACCGTATAGCCATGAAGCTCAGTCCGGGATTGGTGGTTGAAACGGATCAGCCAACTGATGTGGCGTTAGTTTCTGAGGGATTTTTTGTTGTGCAAACGCTGGCGGGTGAGCGTTTTACCCGAAACGGCCATTTTGAGTTAGATGAGACTAATCGACTTCGAACGACGGCTGGAAATCTTGTGCTTGGGGAAAATGGTGAGATTGGCCCATTAGGGCCGAACTTTTTGGTGGAATATGATGGAACGATTATGGATAATGGACAGGTCGTTGATCGTTTGAGGATTGTCGATATAAAGGGTACCGAATTGCAACGTGAAGGAAAAACGACACTTTACAACACCACTGAAATTCCGACTCCTATAGCACGGGACGCTATCCAAATGCGACAGGGTGCAATAGAAGAGTCAAACGTCAGCGTCAACGACCAAATGGTTAAGATGGTTGTGGCTATGCGCGCCTATGAAGCAAACCAAAGAATTCTACAGATCCAAGACCAAGCTTTAGATAAAGCGGTTAATGAAGTCGGCAAAGTATAATCGTCGGATAAAATGCCTATATGAGCAAAGCTAATTAAGTTAAGAAAGAGTTGATTATTTTTGGTCGGTCAGGTTGTTATCTTCGCCTTAGGGGCAGAAGAATATGGAATGCCCATTGACGTTGTAAGGGAGATTACTCGTCTTGAAGAAACACGCTCAATTCCTCAGGCCCCACCTCATGTTCTTGGGTTAATAAATTTACGCGGTCAGGCAATTCCTCTTATCGATTTGCACGTTCGCTTCGGAATTTCAAGTGTAGGTCACGAAGATTCAGACGACGCAGCTTTAAATACGAATTCTTTCGCCTTAATTACGGAAATTCATCAAAATTTAGTGGGTTTTGCAGTCGATAAGGTCATAGAAGTAAGGACAATCGATGAAGTGGCACCACCTCCACCTTTAATTACAGCGCCATTTATTAGAGGACTTATAAACCTGCCCGATAGGATTATTATGCTTTTGGTTCCTGACCGCGTTTTGGATAATAACGAATTGCTTGGACTAAGCGATCTAGCAACACAGTCGTGAGGTTTTCTAACAAGCTGTGTAAGGAGGCGATTGCATGAATGCCGCCCAGATGCTTCTGATATTTCAATTGCAACAAATGAATACTTCTTGGCAGATCGTTAAAAATGATCAGACAGATTCGACTAATATTGATGGAATGAGTAATTCCAGTTCGCAACTTTTCGCGGCCATACTTCAGGCGGCTCTGGGGGAAGGGATGGATGCTTCCCAAGGGCTTAATGGGCTAATGAAAGAATTACCTGGGACAACTCAAAATAATGGGTACATAGAGCCACAGGCTCCTCCTGAAAAGAGTGGAAACGTAGGCTCTATAAACAATGTTATATATTCGATGGCTCAAAAGTACGGGGTTGATCCGAATCTGATTCAGCAGGTCGTCAAGGCAGAATCTGGATTTAATCCGAAAGCAACGTCTTCTGCTGGTGCTATGGGCTTAATGCAGTTGATGCCAGGGACTGCTGCTTCTTATGGGGTAAAGAACGCTTACGATCCGACACAAAACTTAGATGGGGGAACACATTTTCTGAAGGATTTATTAGACCGTTTTCAGGGGAGTATTCCGTTGAGCTTAGCAGCTTATAATGCCGGACCAGGGGCAGTAGATAAATACAATGGTGTACCACCGTATAAAGAAACTCAGGACTATGTGCAAAAGATTATGGCAGGACTGGGTGTCGATCATAAAGCTTAGGAAAAGTGCGATACTGCGCAAATGGGAGGAATAGTATTGATCGCTAATAAAAAGTACTTCTTTTTCTCCTTATTTTGGATTAGTTTTTTGATATTGGCTTACACTCCTTCGGCAAACGCCGCAACATCTGTTCACCGAATTGAAGGCCATGACCGATATCAAACGGCTATTGCTGCTAGTCAAAGTGGGTGGCCGGATGGGGCAAATGATGCAATTCTTGCCTACGGAGAGAATTTTCCAGATGCATTAAGTGCTGGACCGTTAGCCCATAAATATAGTGCACCAATTTTGTTGACGGGTTCTAGTTATTTAAATAGTGACACTGCCACGGAGTTGAAACGACTAAAAGTGAAAAATGTTTATATCATTGGCGGTGACGCTGTTGTCTCAAAAGTGGTAGAGCAGCAGCTTTTCGTGATGAATATTAAAGTTGTACGGTTTGCCGGTCTGGATCGTTATGAAACCGCTCTGAACGTTGCTCGAGAAGTGGGCGTGGGCTTGGGGGTTTTTGTAACAACCGGATTAGATTTCCCCGATGCTTTGTCAGTCGGGCCCATTGCAGCAGCAAAAGGAATGCCGATTATTTTGGTCCCTCCCGACGACCTTACTCCGCTTCAGAAAAGTTTTTTGAAGGAGAACGAAATCCCAGCTAGTTACATCTTGAAAGGAAATTCTGAACTAAGTGACAACGTGGTTCATCAATTTCCGAATTATGAAGTTATTGGCGGAGCAGACCCTTACGAGCGGAATATCAATCTGATTAAGCGGTTCATGAGTAGTGTGGATTTTGAAACAATTTATATAGCGACTGGTGAGAATTTTCCAGATGCTCTTACAGCTTCAGCTATAGCCCAAAAGGGCCAAAACGCCATTGTCTTGCTGAAGGGTAATACTATTCCGTACCCTGTACTCTCCTTTATTCAATCAAAAGTAATTTCCAAACTCAATATTTTGGGTGGCAAGAGCATTATTAGTGATTCGACAGGAGCAACACTCGGAAAATCACCAGCCCAGATCGTGGCTGTTACTAACATAAGCGACAGTGTCGATGAGAATCAGAAATATGAACCGCCGAAGACTGTCACAGTGACGAAAACAAACGGGTTAAAAGAGGAAGTGCCAGTAATCTGGAGTCTATCCTCGGTGTATACCCTGCGCTCGGGTGTATATCAATTCGAAGGACAGATAAAAAATTATAGTGGTTATGTAAACTTAAGTTTGACTGTCAAGCCAATTGTACTTAAATTAGACAGTATTACTGAGGAAATAATCCAAGGCGATTACTTTAGTTTTCCCAGTAAAGTTGATGCTACCATGAGTGATGGGTCAATTAGAGAATTCCCTGTTACTTGGGCTAGTAGTATTATCTCTCTGAATAAGGTAGGTACTTACACCTTTCAAGGAACTGTTCAAGGTTTAACTCAAAAGGGAAGTTTAACGCTTAAAGTATCCGAAGATGCCATGATCAGTTTTCTGGATCAGAACTTAAAAGCGGTGGTTGGAGATAGAGTAGGCAAAGATCTTGACGAAACAATCTATAAGAGTGATGTAATTGACCTTACTAAATTAGATGCGAGCGGGTCAGAAATCACTGATTTAACCGGATTGGAGTACTTTACTAACCTAAAAACCCTTTATCTAGGCAATAATGAGTTAGTTAAACTTACTGCACTAACTAAGCTAACGAATCTAAGAACATTAAAGTTAAATAATAGTGAACTTAAAGACCTGACGGCCATAAAAGGATTAACCTCTCTTACTTATCTTGACATCTCTGAGAACTATATTAAAGATTTTGGACCCTTGAAAAATTTCATTCGGTTAACCACACTTTATTTGGAGGATAATGTGCCCTTAACCCCTACTCCAGATTATACTCCCGATTATAGCCCAGTCAGATTATATTATAAGAATCTGGATAGTAAGGATTTCAGTTTGTAGGGATTACTCAATTGTGCAATTTTTCTTAGAAAATTGGATGGGCATTCGACAAAAATATTGACTTTAATATGGGAAATCTATAGAATCTGATTAATATAGGAATTATTACTAATCAAGGAGGCAGATTACTATGGCGATATGGAAATGTTCACAGTGTAGTACAACCTCGGAAGGTCGTTGCCGTCCGAAAGTATGTTCAAGTTGTGGTGCTGGCAAAGAGCAAATCGTTAAAGCGGAGTAGTACAATGAGGTAGAATATGTTAGAGTACTATAGTTATCTTTGGAGCACGACTTGGCCTAATTTGATCGTGCTCTTTTTGATATGGGCGGTTGTCCTCACACGTTTGGTCTGGAAAGTTGCAAAGACTTGGCGATATGCCCACGATGCATGGGGCTTCATAATGTTGGCTGGGAAAACTTTAATTTGGATTGGAATCTTAGGGATATACACAGAACTACTATTTTTTAGTCAACCCGATTGGTTGGCTAAACCGGGTTATATCCAAGGGTCGGTTCAGGGGAAGGCCTTTGATTCTGGATCGGGTTCCTATGTAGTAGATGTTCGTTCTGGATCAGTACAAAACCAGTTCTTTGTCGATCATAATGTTTATGAGCATTTAAATATTGAAGACCAAGTAAGCTTGATGTATCTCCCGGTAAGACGAGAAGTTGTACGCTGTGAGCTTGTGGGAAGTTTGCATTAAAGTGAACTCGTTCAACTAAAGTTGAACATCGAGACTTCGGTGGGGGACTCTACCCCCACCGAAGCGGAGCACGAGGTCCCACTCCCACTTATAGAAGTGGGAGTCTCACGATTGGATGAACACCGAAGCAGAGTGGGGTAACCACTTACACTTGCAGAAGTGGGAGTCTTATGATTGAATAACATAAGGGTAAGTATTTTTTGTTGGGTTAAAAGGAGTGCTTTGTATTGAGTTCAGAAGTCTTTTTCACCAGTATGAAAATAAAACGAGGGGAAAGCCTCTTAACGAAACTTGAGCATTTGATCATACGTGCGGGATTACTTGAGGCGATCTCACCTAAAGACCTCGTTGCGATCAAACTGCATTTTGGTGAGCGCGGCAATCTTGCCTATGTTCGTCCGCAGTATGTGCGACGCCTTGTGGATCTGGTTAAGAAGAAAGGGGGTCGTCCTTTCTTAACGGACGCCAATACCCTTTACGTAGGTTCCCGTTCGAATGCGGTTGACCATTTAGAGACGGCAATCGAGAACGGTTTTGATTACTCTGTCGTGGGGGCTCCTTTAGTGATTGCTGACGGTCTAAATGGGAAAGACTATACTTCAGTGCCGGTCAACCTCAAACACTTTAAAGACGTGAAGATTGGGAGTGCAGCGGTCCAGGCAGATGTACTATTGGCCATTTCCCACCTCAAAGGGCATGAAGCAACTGGATTCGGAGGTACCTTGAAAAATCTGGGAATGGGTCTAGGGAGCCGTGCTGGCAAGCAGCAGCAACACTCGGATTTATTGCCTCAGGTCAATGAAGAGAAATGCATAGCCTGTGGTAAGTGTGTTAAATGGTGTCCAGCGGCTGCTATTGTCATAGAAGGTAAGGCTAAAATATCACAAGATAAATGCATTGGGTGTGCTGAATGTACGGTTACTTGCCCTGAACGCGCCATTGCGATTAATTGGAAAACTGAAGCCGACACTATGCAAGAAAAGATTGCTGAGTACACCGTGGGTGTGCTAAAAGGCAAAGAGGGTAAAACTGGGTTTATAACGTTTGTGACGAATGTTTCCCCCCAATGTGATTGTTATGGCTGGAACGACGTACCCATTGTAGGAGATATTGGTATTCTAGCGTCCAAAGATCCGATTGCGATTGATCAGGCGGCGGTGGACCTCATTAACCAAGCGCACGGGAACCCGCTTTCCGAGCTTGGCGAACGTCATGGCGAACCCGATAAATTCAGAGTATTATTTCCGAATGTGGACTGGACGATTCAACTTTCCTATGGTGAAATGATTGGTTTAGGGAGCAGGGAGTATCAGTTAATTCGTATTTAATGAGAAACATGGTATAATTCCTAATATTTCACAGAAAAAGCTATGGCGTAATATGCTATAATGGGAATAAGATAGGGTATGGGCTTGAATGCGGAAAGGAGAGTGGGGATATGCGTGTTCAAAAAGTTAACGAGCATACCATCCGCATTTTTATCTCTTTGACAGAACTGTCTGACAGGGATATTACAATGGCTGATTTATTTCAGCGCTCAGCGAAGACGGAGCAATTGTTTTGGGAGCTCATTGCACAGGCTAGAGAAGAAGTTGAGTTTAATTTGGATCAGCCCTTCTGGATTCAAGCAACTGTAGCGTCAAATGACGAATTCGTAATTACGATCATGAAACAAGAAGAGCAACATGAAGCCTCGAATAAGGAAAAGGCTGCACGTAAGTCGACTAAAGGCCGAGTGACGGAATTAGTTTATGTGTTTGCTGATTTCGAGGATGTTTTAGCTGCAGTTGGACGTTTACCCGAATTTAATCAGTTGCGTTCAGGACTCTTTCTGTTCGAAAAAGAGTATTACCTAGTCCTGAACCGGATGGGAACTGGTAAGAAGAGGCTACTAGCAGAGGCGATTCTTGATGAATACGGAGAAATCGTAGCGACAACCGGTGTTTTTCTATCTGAACATGGGAAGATTATCATACCAATAAAAGCTGTGCAAACACTTAATGCTGCTTTTAAAAAGACGCTGTAGCAAGGGTGGCGAGAGTGTCCTTGTTGTCATGGATTGCGAGAAGAGAACTTCTACAAAGCTAAAGCGGAGAGAGTAGGAGTAAAGAAAAGGGAAGCGATCGCTTCCCTTTTCTTTAACGTATCAAAGTTTCTTAGACCAGAGCCTATACTTATAAATCCTCCGACTTTATTAGAACTGAGAATTAGCTACAGGAAAAGATATCCGGAATTTGGAGCAGACATTGAATGCAAACGGTTTTGCCTTTGAACTTTTGAATTTTCATAGTTTTACCACAAAAGATACAAGGCTGGAACCGTGCAATATTATGAGAGAGGCTTTCAAAGGGTATAATTACTGCTAGGCGATCTGGCGGAGTTAGTGGGAGAGTTGCGCTGATGATGCTAGACATGGATCTACCTCCTCAAAGACTGTGAAATTTCCTTTATCATATGCTAATTGGGTTGTCGAAATCCTAAAAAGCTTGCGGGCTTGTTTCGGGAGAATTGGTCGACATTAGGAGTGGCCAATAAGGAGTGATAATAGAGTGGATCAAGAGAAACAACGGCGTTTACGGGCCCTTCCTGCGGTACATGAAGTAATTTCTCGACTGGAGCATGAGGAAGAATTCAGTCCGTTTTTGACGAATGAGAGGCACCTGCATCGTTTAACGCAGGGAGTACGACAGGTTCTACAAAAAGCGAGGGAAAATATTAATCGAAACTTTACAGATTCACCCAAGCGCAAGACTCCCACTTCTACAAGTGGGAGTGGTACCCCGTACTCCGCTTCGGTGACGAAAGCCTCCAGTACGAAAGCCTCCAGTGCGATAGTCTCCAGTACGATAGTCTCCGGTGGAGAGTATCGCCGAAGCCGTGATCCCAAGAGAAATACTTACCGGCGAAGGATAGACTATCGCCGAAGCCGTGATCCCATAAGAAATACTCACCGGCGTAGGATAGGGTTTCGCCGAGCCGCCTTCCCAATAGAAACACTTAGCGGCGAAGGGGTAGAGTCCCCTACCGAAGTCTCGATGTTCAACTTTAGTTGGACGAGTTCACTTGCGGAGTTTGAAACCTCCTTCTGGTCGTGGTTGAAAACAGAGCTCTTACAGGTGATGACCCATCCTGAGACGAGTTTGAGACGTGTAATCAACGGGACTGGAGTAGTTTTACATACTAATTGCGGTAGGGCTTTGCTAGCACCAGAGGTTGCGCGGTTCGTAGCAGAACAAGCTGAAAGGTACAGTAACCTTGAGCTGAATATTGAGACAGGGGAGCGGGGCTCGCGCTATGTCCATGTTGAAGAGCTACTTTGTCAGCTCACAGGGGCAGAAGCTGCTATGGTAGTCAATAATAACGCAGCAGCAGTACTATTGATGATGAGTACATTTGCCCAAGGTAAAGAAGTTATTGTATCGCGCGGCGAACTGGTGGAAGTGGGTGGCTCCTTTCGAATTCCTGAGGTTTTGAAAGCCGGAGGGGCCAAGCTCGTCGAAGTAGGATCCACTAATAAAACCTGGCTCAGAGACTATGAGGCAGCTGTCGGACCGGAAACGTCCGTGATATTAAAAGTGCATACGAGTAATTATCGGGTCGAAGGGTTCACTCATTCTGTTTCTGGAGCCGATTTGGTGGAACTCGGAGAGGCTCATGGCTTGCCCGTGATGGAAGACTTAGGGAGTGGCAGCTTTTTCGATGGGACAAACCTAGGTTTTCCTCTCGAACCGACTATTCAGCAAACCGTCAAAGCAGGTCTTTCCCTCGTTTCCTTTAGCGGAGATAAATTACTAGGTGGCCCCCAAGCAGGGATCATCGTTGGAAAGCAAGCTTATGTCAAACGTTTAAGGGCGAATCAATTAACCCGAGCTTTGAGGGTCGATAAATTGACCTTAGCAGCCCTCGAAGGGACCCTCCGCTTATATAAAAATGGAGGAATAGAGGATATTCCCGTCTGGAGGATGCTCTCTCTCCCAATAGATACCCTGAAAATGACTGCAACTGAGCTTGTGTCACTCTTAGAGGGGAACAAGGCCATTGACGTTACATTAAAAGAAGATGTTTCACAGGTGGGAGGGGGTGCATGGCCTACAGTTGATCTCCCTACTTGGGTATGCGCCATTCGCCTGAAAGGCGGAAGTACTACTGAGTTGGAAAGGTTTTTGCGCTTAGGGCCAGTCGCGATTTTAGCTCGGATTCACAAGGATTGGGTGCACATTGATGTGAGAACGCTGTTGGAGGGGGATCTGGAGGAGATTGTGAGGCGGCTTAGCTCGTTAGAACGTGTTTAAGCGAGCTTTGCGTTACAACGCGATCTTGCTTGCTCTCGCAGATCGAACTACGACTCAAGAGCTTGCTTCGCTAGAGTGCGGGGCGAAACACATGTGTTTCGGAAGACCGGCCATCACGGCGCCTTGCCATCTATGGCGGTGTTCTAATCTCGAACGTCCTGTTCGAGTCTTGGCCGGATGCCGGCAGTGAACGTCCTTGTTCACTGCCCCGCGTATGAATGCGCTCTTGAGTCAAGTTCGATTTCTGCTCGATCAAAGAAGAATCGCTTTTGTAACGCAAAGCTCTGCTCTGTGAGGCGTGCAAGAAAGAACCGTCCCCACTTGCACGCGATGCTTCCTCTGATTTGCATTCATTGACAATAGCAGTATAATAAAAGAGTGATATATTAAGGTGTAAAAATAGTAATGATTAAGGATTGGAGGTGTTGGCGATGATGGATCTGAATCCGATTCAAGATAAAGTTCGGTTGACTCAGTTTTCGACTAAGGCGGGCTGAGGGTGCAAGATAGGTCCTGCGGACCTGGCGCAAGTTTTGCGCTATTTGCCTCCAAATATCGAGGATGCTAACCTACTGGTTGGTATGGAAACTTCGGATGATGCTGGTGTCTACCGAATAAATGATGAACAGGCGATCGTTCAAAGTGTAGATTTTTTTACTCCTGTGGTAGACGATCCTTATGCGTTCGGGCAGATTGCTGCAGCTAACGCTTTAAGTGATATTTACGCAATGGGGGCTAAACCGTTAACAGCTATGAATCTCGTGTCGTTTCCAGTAGGGAAGCTGAAAATGGAGATTCTGGCCAAGATCCTTCAAGGTGGGAGTGAGAAAATTAGGGAAGCTGGCGCCGTTCTGGTCGGAGGACACTCGATCGATGATGCGGAGCCAAAATACGGGTTATCGGTCACGGGTATCGTGCATCCAGACCATGTGCTTTCGAACGCTAAAGCAGAGCCAGGGGATGTCTTAATTCTTACGAAACCGCTTGGGGTAGGGATTATCACTACCGGGATTAAACGAGGGATTGTCTCACCGGAAGCGGAAGCAGAAGTAATTAAAGTAATGATTACCTTGAACAAGGGTGCCGCAGAGGCAGCCATTGAAGTGGGAGTCCATGCTGTTACTGATGTGACAGGCTTTGGGTTTCTGGGTCATTTGCATGAAATGCTTCAGGCCAGCAAATGTTGTGCGGAAGTATATGCCGATGCTGTACCGATTATCGAGAGTGTCTGGGAGTGTATTAAACAAAAGGCCATTCCTGGGGGAACACAAGCCAATCGACGTCATTTAGAAGGCAAGGTCGTATTCGCTCAGGATGTTTCTGAGGAAGTCCAAATCGTGCTCTTTGATGCGATAACTTCGGGAGGATTACTGTTGGCCGTACCAGAAGAACGAGTTAATGTACTGATTAAACGATTAATGGAGAATAAGACCCTTGCAGCTGCAGTTGTTGGCCAAATCCATGAAGGTGAGCCAGGGAAAATTGCGGTTTCCCGCCATGCATGATAAAATGTCTTGTACTGGAAAGGTAGCGGGGGGATAAATATGAAAGAAATGAGAAATCCAATGCAAACTATGGCTACTTGTTTTGAACAAGTGGCCTTATTCTTTCCGAGCGGTAATCCCAAGCTTCAAGAAAACTTTGAGCGGCGTGCGACTTATTTAGATACTAGAAATTATTCCCGGGAAAGTTTGGCAGATATCTTAAAACCGTATCATGAGAAGTTAGGGGCAAGCTCAGAAACTCAGCGGATGATCGAAGAGCTGAGACTTAAAGAAACGCTGGTCGTCATTACTGGTCAACAAGCGGGGATTTTGACGGGTCCCATGTATACTTTGTATAAAGCCATGACCACCATTCGCTTGGCCAAGGAGCAACGAGAAAAGCTTGGTCGTCCAGTCGTGCCGGTTTTTTGGATTGCCGGTGAAGACCATGATTGGTTAGAGATTCGAGAAACATTTATACTGAATACAGAGGGAAAATTGGCCAACTGTCGTCTACCTGGTGATGGGGGAGGGAAATCTGTTGGAAATCAACGTGTGCCCTCTTGGGATAAAATTGAAGTCCAACTCAGGGAGGCGATGCCGGACAGTGAATTCCGATCCTCTGTCCTGAAGCAATGTAAACAGTTTAACGAGCAAGCTGAAAATCTTACACAGTGGTTTGCTCTAACGCTTCAGTGGCTTGTCAAAAAGTGGGGGCTTATTTTCTTTGATCCCTTGCTACCAGAATTCAAGCGGCTGGCAGCCCCAATGTATGAGCAGATTTTAAAGATGCACTCTGATGTACGTGATGCTTTGAAGCAACGGACTGAGGAATGGGTGAAGCTGGGGTTCGAGGCTCAAATCCAGCAAACGGGTATCGACGTCAATCTTTTTCTTTCCGTACCCGAGCGAAAGCTGATTCAATACGTTGATCGGGGCTTTTATTTAAAGGGTCAGGAGGCTTCGTGGGATCTAGATGCCCTTAACGAGTTATTAGCAAAAGCACCGGAACGGTTTTCTCCCAATGTGGTTGCTCGTCCAGTTGTTCAGGAATACCTTTTTCCGACCCTGGCCTATGTTCCTGGGCCTGGAGAATTAAATTATTGGGCTCAGTTAGGGAAAGTGTTTAATACGTTCGGATTCGTCATGCCGATTCTATATCCGCGTATGTCAGTTGTGGTACTAACTGCTTCCTGGCAAAAATCCTTAAACAAGGAAGCGTTGACCCTGGAAGATGTTTATCGTGGGTTGGAGAAACATCAGGAACGCTGTATTCGGGATCGAGATGATCAACATATTGACGAACGCATTGAGCGTTTGCGCTCGCAGATCGAAATGGCCTATGCAGAGCTTGAACCCTTAAAGAAGATTCACGCCAATGTCCCGGAGTGGTTGATTCGAAATGAAGAAAAGGTTAGTTTTCAAGTGGATTACTTAAAGAAAAAGGTATGGCAGGCGCAGAGGAAACGATGTCGAGAGAAGCTGCTTCGCTTGCAAGAACTTGAGGATGGAATAGCTCCAAATAACTCTAGACAAGAGCGCGTAATAAATCCCTTGAGCTTCGTAGCTCGATATGGGCTTAGTTTTGTAGACCGGATTGCTGACCTTCCGATGACGGGTGATTTTTCAGAAAAGCAGATACTCTTATGACATATGGTTTGATTTAATTGTGCCTTTACATGTCATAGATATTTTATAATATTTTATTTACCTTTCATTATTTGTGGATAATATTTAAGATTACTAAATGTCCATTTGCGAAAGGATCTACCCCCCTTATTATGTGAAGGTCTGGAAATTGGATAACGGAGATGATAATGTGAAGCGTTCAACGAGACGTAGAATAAGTATAACCCTTATGGCATTAACCTTATTGGGAACAATGGCTGCGGGTTTTCTGTGGTATAACGGCTTTTTCGGTGGGCAAAGGACGTTTGATAGAGCAAGTATTATGGATGCTGTATTCAACGATTCAAGAGGACTCGAAAATCGGGTGAGTGTTTTACTCATCGGAGCAGATCAGCGTCCTGATCAGATAAAGTTTAATACCGATTCCCTTATTTTTACCAGTGTTGATCCAGAAACTGAGCAAATTAGCCTGCTTTCAATTCCTCGAGATACGCGAGTTGCCCTTTCGGGGCATGGCCATGTTAAAATAAATGAGGTCGCAGCCTTAACGGATCTGCGGACACTGCAAAAAAACGTCGAACAACTCACTGGGGAAAAAATTGCGGGATATGTTCAAACTAACTTTGCAGGATTTAAGAAAATCATTGACACGTTAGGTGGAATTACGGTCGATGTCGAGAAGAATATGTACTATGAGACAGGTGATACTGAGGATGGTTATATTGACCTGCGTAAAGGAGTTCAACGCTTGGATGGTTCCGAAGCGCTCCAGTATGCCCGTTTTCGTAACGATGCCTTAGGGGATATTTCTCGCACAGCAAGGCAACAGGTCGTTCTCAAAGCAGTTGCCAAAGAGATGTTTAAGCTAAGCACTCTACCAAAGCTACCTTGGCTCATTCCTCAATTGATGGAGGCGGTAAACACGAATTTATCGGCTAAGGATATTTTAGTGTTAGCTAAAGCGGCCGTTGGATTTGATAGCGCAAATGTAATTACTCAGACGCTACCAGGAACGTTTAAGGATATAAATGGGATTAGTTACTGGGCAGTCGATCCAGTTGATGTAAAGGAAGTGGTTAAAAACTTATTATTAGGAATAACCACTACGAAAGTAATTGACCAACATGACGTGGATTTGTTAAAACCTATCATAGTTACTCCGACAAAGCCATTGCCTAAAGTTCCTGGTAGTAGTCAAGATCCGAATGGGCAACAATCTCCGGGACATCAAGTAATTCAACCGTAAGTGAATTGAACAATTTGAGCTTAAAGTCGAAAATTGAGACATATTTTTTTGGGACTAAAGACCTATGGGGATAGTTTGATATTCTTGATATTATATAAATAATAAGAGAATTCAGACAAAGTGGGGCGGTTGACGTGCCAGAAGAGATCGTACGGGGACGTTCCGTGGAAGAAATTCGGCAACAATGGGCGCTTAAGCTCAAGCTTTCACCGGAAAAGATCACAATTGAAGTAGTGGATGAGCCCGGTATTTTTTCTAGTCAGTGGAAAGTTCGTGTTATTTGGACGGATCAAATAGTACAACCTCTTCTCACTGCTAGTCAAGCCATCTGGGACAGCACCAAATACATCATTAACTTGGGAGAAGGCGTCAAACTGTTCCATCCCTTTATTCAGGCTGGAGAAGTTCGATTAAACGGTGTGATGAAGGACAAGCCTTTCCCAATAAGTTTTGGAGATCAGGTGGAATACTATCCCTACTCTCATGGAGGTTTGTTGACCTGGGAATTACAAGTCCGCTTTCACGGATTGTCGGTCGTAGCTAAAGTGCGGCATGAACAACCAGGGCATTATATAATTCCGAAGGACCTTCCAGAAAGAGAAGAGATCGATTTAGCCCAAGTTGCGACCTGGGAGAGACTACCGGCACTCGGAGAGATATGGAATGAGACAAGGTTGAATGCAGACCTTGAGCAATTAAAAGTAGTTCATGGACGACGCCACGAGTGTTGGTCGGAGATCATCGCGGTTCAGGGCGTTGGTGAAGTAATAGTTGCTGTTGCAACGCCTGTGGTACCGTCCGAACCTGCCATATTAGAAGATTTTGTAGGCAGGATTCAGGAGCATTCGGAGACTGAGAAAAAAAATGTTGACTTTTTTGCCTCCAAAATACAAATAGTTCATGAGGGTGCTGTCTTGGCGCGAAAAATTCCAGGCAAGCCTGGGATTCCAGGAATGGACGTTTTAGGCAAGGTGTTTCCAGCCGCTGCGGTTAAGGATTTCCAATTTCGTTTAAAGAAAAATGTCTATCTTTCAGAGGATGGACTTGAAGTATTAGCGGCATGTGCAGGTCAGCCTCTACGTTTGGATGAGAAAACCTATATGGTTGAGAATGTCTATGTTCTTTATAAGGATGTCGATCTGGCAACTGGAAGTATCGAGTTCCCGGGGGATGTTTTAATACAGGGTAACGTTCAAGACGGACTCCGAATTTATGCTGGGGGAAGGCTGGAAATTAAGGGATCAGTATCTCATGCAGAACTTAGGGCAGAAAGAGGGGCCAAGATTTATCAAAATCTCCTGGGTGGAAAGATTATTGTTGGAGAAAAATTCGTGGTTCGCTCTGAACTCCTTAGATGTGTGTCTGAGTTGCATGATCAACTGAGCGTTTGTCTACGTCAGACGGCTGAGTTGGTTAATTCTCCCCGAGCAGTTAATTATAAACCAGGACAGTGTCTAAAATTAGTCATTGAAAAACAATTTCCAGAGCTCCCGAAACTATCTAATCGAGTGGAAACGTTTGTTTTAGAGCATAAAAACGACGAAATAGTTACGGAGGGCTTAATTGTATCTACCCGAACTGCAAAACACTTTTTGGCCGGGTTAGGACCCTTGGAGCTCCAATCTTTACCTTTTTTGCAACGGGTGGATCGAGCGCTTGAACAATTCATAGAAAATATGTCCGTTGAAATTCCGGAAAAACTTAGCTTAGTAGTGAGTTATGTACAAGGAGCTACGGTAGAGTGTGGTGGATCGTTTGAGTGTCAGAAGGGAGTCTATAATTCTGATATTCGGGTAGAGGGAGACGTTACAATTGAAGGTGTTTGCCGAGGTGGAAAAATCATCGCCGGGGGAAACGTGAGAATTCGCGAACTGGGTGGCTCGGAGGTCAGTTCGACCTTTGTCCAAATCAGTCGTAATAGCCGTCTTATGGTGGATTATTGCCATCCTAATGCCATCATCGCTGTGGGGAAGGAAATTATTCATATCGAAGAAGCCTATCGAAAACTAGAAATCTATCGGGAGAATGGCCGGGTCGAAGTCGAAAAAATTCGGGCAAATCCCCTTTAGTACCCGAACCTAGAACCTGCTGGATTAGTGGGTTCTTTTTTGTTGTGTACGGCATCTTGCCATCACGGCATCTTGCCATCACGACACCTAGCCATCCATGGCGGTGTTCTAATCTCGAACATCCTTGTTCGAGTCATGGCGGGGTCTAACGTCCTGCCCGAGTCTTGACTTCAGAGACACTCGTCCATCCTGGGGCAGGGCTCTACTTGGGTGTCCTTGCTCGGGTCTTGGACAGCGAATTATGATATACTTATGTAAATTTTGCATGGTTATTTAGAACTTACTGTGGGAGGAATATAGAACGGCATGAAAATAATGATTGAACTAGAAGAGGCTTTGGAATTAGTGCTTAGCCGTATCCAACCGATTGAGACGGAGTGTATTTCAATTAAAGATGCCTATAGACGTGTGTTGGCTGTGGATGTAACATCCCAAATTGCTATGCCACCGTTTAACCGTTCTCCTCTGGATGGGTATGCTTATCTAGCAACGACCAGTGACCCTCAACCACTCCAGCTTAACGTAGTGAGTGAGATCCCAGCTGGGACGTTTTCAGAGCAGGTTATCGGCCCTGGTGAGGCCGCAAAGATCTTCACGGGCGCACCTATTCCGGCGGGTGCAAACTGTGTTGTGAGGATGGAAGACACTGAACAAGTCGGTGATGTAGTGACTATAATGCATCCTGTATCACCAGATTCCAATATTATACCAAGAGGGGAGGAGATCAAAGAGGGGGATCTCCTCCTTAGACAGGGTTTCTTTTTAACTCCACCAGCTATTGGGCTTTTAGCCGCAGTTGGCCGGGATCAAGTAACCGTATATCGTCGACCGCGCGTGGGGTTGCTCTCTACGGGTTCTGAACTGACTGAGGTAGGACAACCTCTACTCCCAGCTAAGATTTATAATAGTAACAGTTATACCCTGCGCGGAATGCTCCAAGAATCAGGCTGCGAGGTTTCGGTTATCCCTATCGTTTCTGACCAAATCGATGATACCCTTGAAGTTTTAGATATGCTTGCAGACACTGATATGGTCATAGCAACTGGCGGAGCATCTGTAGGGGATTATGATATTATGCGCCATGCACTCGCCCAGTTTGGGTGTGAGATGTTGTTTTGGAAATTGAATCTGAAACCAGGGACTCCGGTATCTGTCGGACTCAAAGGTAAGCAGTTCTTTTTCTCCCTTTCCGGGAATCCTGCGGCGGCTATGGTGACATTTGAACTTTTAGTTCGACCGGCACTTCGCAAATTAGCGGGACGTACTATGGCAGCTACGGAACAATTTCAGGTTAAAATGGCAAGTGGTTTTGGAAAAACAGGGAAACAACGGCGCTTTCTGCGTGCTCAGGCAGTATTTAAAAATGGAGAAATTTGGGCTGATCCTGCTCCTGCTCAAGGATCGGGAATTCTCCGTTCCATGATTGGGTCTCATCTATTAGTGGATGTGCCAGCAAACCATGGGTCTGTAGAACCGGGAGAACTCCTGATGGCGACTTGGATTGCGGAT
Organism: uncultured Desulfosporosinus sp.; assembly: GCA_927405585.1. GTDB lineage: Bacteria > Bacillota > Desulfitobacteriia > Desulfitobacteriales > Desulfitobacteriaceae > Desulfosporosinus. The sequence continues at coordinate 6,448 of CAKMJS010000025.1, read as the reverse complement.
TGGGAGGGTTAATATGCAAATTCATTCAACACGTTCTCAAATCCCCGTCATTTCAATTGTGGGCGGAAAGTCCAATTCAGGTAAGACTACACTCTTAGAAAAGATTATCCGTGAAGCGAAGCAACGTGGGTGGAGGGTCGCTACCTTGAAACATGATGTGCATGGCTTTGAAATGGATCAACCTGGCAAAGATACATGGCGCCATGCCCAAGCGGGTGCGGATGTTGTTGTAATAAGCTCACCTCATAAGCTTGCCATCTTGGAGAGTGTCTCGGGAGATCAGCCTCTCGATGAGGTTCTCGCCAGAATTCAGGGGGTAGATGTAATCTTTACCGAGGGATATAAGCACGGTAATAAGCCAAAGATTGAGGTTTTTCGTTCAGCTGTGCATCAGGAGCTTTTCTCTAAACCGGAGGATCTTATTGCTATAGCGAGTGATATTACATTTAATAACGGGATTCCCTGCTTTGGGTTGGATGATGCCCGAGGAATTTGTGATTTGATCGAAGCGAAATATGGAGTGGGACTTGTGTGACACAGCGCTCGGTACTTACGACGCAGAGCAAACTAACCGCGTAAGCTCCTAAAGTAAGAACGGGGTTCCCGGCAAATTCGCCATCCTTGGCTCAGTTGCCGGCTTCGCACGTCCTGTGCTCAGCCCCGTATTTGGGGTCGCTTTCACGGAAGTTTGCTGGGCTGCTTACGTAAAGACGTCGCGCCGTGTCACACTGCGTCCCGAGCTTAGGTCGTGGGAACGGAACGAGGAGCAGTGAGACGTCTAGGGAGGACGGCACATTTCATGTGCACCGTCTATGAATGCAAGTGCGGGACCATGCAAGTGGGCATGCAAGTGGGGACGGTTCCCACTTGCATGCTGAAGTTTGCTGGGCTGCTTACGTAAAGTCGTCGCGGCGTGTGACACAGCGTCCCGGGCTTGGAACGGGGAACGGAACGAGGAGCAGTGAGACGTCTAGGGAGACGGCACATTTCATGTGCACCGTCTTGTCTCCGGGGTCGAGGGAGATGCGAGGGAGAAGGAACGGTTCGTGTCACGGGGTTTCACGGGAGAACTTTTTTAAGGAACCGAGTTGCCCAGGGTAACAAGGGAAAGGCCAAGAGGGAGGATAAGAGATTAAAGAGGGTATGGGCGTTAGCTACTTGCCTAGAAAGGCTTCCTCCCATCAGAGTGAGTCCAGAAGCCAAGGTACCCACAAAGGGTAAGAAGAGTAGAACCCCAAAAACGTTCAGTAATACATGGAACAAGGCTATCCGTTTTGCAGCTTGGGTAGTGGCTAACGATGCCAAAACGGCGGTAAAACAGGTGCCAATATTGGCGCCAAAGATGAAAGCGAGCGCGGTAGGGAGGGTAATCCAGCCATCCTGAGTGAGCAACATGACAATGCCCGTCGTGGCACTGGAGGAATGAAGTAGAGCTGAGAGCACAGTGCCAGCTAGGACTCCTTGAAGATGGTTGTCACCCAATTGACGAAGAAAATGTTGGACTGCCGGACGGTCGGCGAGCGGCGCCATACCTGCTTCGAGTAAGCTTAATGAGAAAAATAGAAGGCCAAGGCCGAAGATTGATAGGGTAAGAAAGCGCCATTGAGTTGGTATGAAGAGGTATCCCAAGGCGCCAAAAATTAAGATGTAGGGGGTTAGGCGATCTAAAGGAAATGCGAGTAGTTGGTTGGTCAGCGTGCTTCCAATATTACTCCCTAAGATCAGTGCTAGGGCATTTTCAAAGGGGAGAAGCTCAGCATCGACGAAAGATACGGCCATCACGGTTAAAGCAGTGCTTGATTGAAGCAGGGCAGTTGAAATTGACCCACTCCAAAATCCCCGCCATGGAGTTGCAGTCATCCAACACAGTACTTGGTGGAGGCGAAGTCCTGCAAACGATTGTAGACCCAGACGCAAAACTTTCATACCCCAAAGAAGAAGACATAGGCCTAGCACCAGGGTAAATAAATACAGTTGGGTCACCTCCTTCAGTATCAGTGGAGAGAAAGTGCAAATTTTAGGGATGGTTCTTGGACTTGCATGCAAGTTTAAGAGACTGTTCTTAAAACTTGCATGCAAGAGTGATCCGCTTGGGTTACTAAGATAAAAAAGAAATGAAAATTGTTCATCACAATACATAGTTTTATAATGTGAAAAAAGAACATTTAAATTTCATTTTAAAAAATTTTATGGCTTAACGATGGCACCTAAGTGACCTATGCATAAGTTAGTTTAAGAGGTGAGATTATGCGAGTTCGTTTTGGGAGTGTTCGTGATTGGCCTTTTATTTATGCTATGGGAAAAATAGGGATTCCTTATAGCATTTCTCCATGGCGTAAACAGTCCATGGACGAAACCCTGAAATACAGAGAGAGTATTCTCAAAGGATTTTGGGCTTGGATTGAGCAGTCTGGATCTGTAGTTTTTATTGCGGAGGCATCAGTTGAAGAAGAGGGTAAGTCTGGTTTGAAAACTGAAAAAAACCGATCGATTGGTTATTTGGTTTTACAAACTTCTTCAAGGGAAGAGTTAACGGGTATTTCTCAAGGGTGGATCATGGATTTAGCTGTCCTTCCGGAGTGGAGGGGCAAAGGAGTGGGGAAAGAGTTACTGATAGCAGCGGAAAAACACTGTCGTGAACAAGGAATTCCATACCTAGGTCTTGCAGTAAGCAGTCATAATGTGAGAGCACTCCATCTTTATGAGCAGTTCGGATTTGCAGAGGAACGAAAGCTTATGGTCAAACCATTGGGTAAATCGGAGTGAACTCGTCTAGGCTTTTTTACAAACTTATCATTAAACAAGGCGATAAAGGGAAGCAGCGGTGTAAGATACCGCTGCTTTCCATACTAATACTTATGAATTTATGGTTCTAACTCCAAAATGGAACCATTACTTAAAAATAGGTCTCTTAAAAAATAAAAAAAACTTGCGACAAGGTATTCGTCGCAAGTGAAGTAAAGAGAGGAGTGGGGATAAAAAGAAAACGTGAGACTAATTAAATTGTGTCCCGAGGCGTTATCATATATACACTGGATTCGGGAAATATTTTTTGATCTTGAATCACGACACCTAGCCAATCCACACTGCAGGAGTATGCGTAATGAGTTGCAGTGTGGCGATAAGCTCATCCACTTATCGTCATGGCGGTGTTCTAATCTCGAACATCCTTGTTCGAGTCATGGCGGTGTCTAATCTCGAACATTCATGTTCGAGTCATGGAGTGTTCTAATCTCGAACGTCCTTATTCGAGTCTTGGCGAGCAAATATGCTTTCAAAAATTGTGCAGTTTCACCATGCAAGAAGGAAAAACCGTCTCCAAATCTTGCATGGGTGTTAGGTTTTTTCTTCCGTGGTATAATATCCCTATTGAATTGACTACGAGGAGGATAATTGTGGAACAGATGGAGATTAAGGCGTTAGTTCTCTCTGTGCTATCTGAGGCACGAAGTTTTGATGGGTATATCATTGTACGGGCTCAGTCGCGCAGGGAATGGGGCATGCGCTTAAGTAACGGACGGTTTGAGAGGGTATCCACTGGAGCGGACAGCGGCTTTGGAGTTCAAGCGTTCACAAAGGGCGGGGCATCAGGCTTTGCCACATCCGATGTTTTAGCAGAAGGGGTGGGTCTGAAACTAGTTGAAAAGGCTATTCAGTTAGCCCGTAGAAATGAAGCGATCGGGACGAAGCTAAATAGCAAGATTTGGGAAGCCCCTCTAGTTCAGGCTGAGGAGGGGAATCCTGCTCATAAGAGTTTTGGAGAAATCCCCTTGGTTGAACTTGAAGAAATGGTGATGACTTTGCATTCTCGTTTGAGGGATGCCTTCCAAGAGGGGGTTTGGCAAACGAGTTATCGTCAGGTAGAAGAGGTTTGGTGTATCGGGCGGACGGATGGGTCCATCGTGTCTTTTGTCGTTTCCAGAGCGGTACTGATGCATCAAGGGACGGTTCGGGATCAGGGCAAGGCGCAGAGTACTCTGGTTCATCGCAGTGGGATGGATGCTAGTGTACTCATCGAAGAATTAGAGGATCATGTCCTAGAACGAAAAGCCTTAGACCGGGCTGGATTTGCCAAAGCAGTATGTGGAGCGCCTCAGCTTCCAAACGGTCATTATCCTTTGATTATTGATTATGGACTAGCAAAAGGGTTGGCACACGAGGCTTTCGGGCATGCCGTCGAGTCCGATCATATGAATGAATCGGTACTGGGCGAAGCTGGGAAACTCCGAAAGGGCCTACGTGTAGCTAGACCGGGCGTCAATATTATCGATGGACCGCTCCCCGGGGATTGGGCTTATCAACCGTATTCAGCCAATGGGCTTATCCGACAGACAGTGACGATCGTACGAGATGGGGTGCTAGAAGCTGGGCTGGGTGATATTTTCTCTGCTGAAGAAGCGGGAATGCCTGTCACCGGAGCAGGAAGGTCGGAGAGTTATGGACATATTCCGCTGCCACGCATGAGTAATATTCGGTTGTTAGTTGACCGCATGCTTCCTTTATCATCAGCAGAGCATTTAATGGATGAAGTAAAAGCTGTGCGAGATACTCTCCTAGAACATAGTGAGTTGATTAAGGGGGAGAAAAACTTACTGCTTTTGGGGTACCGTGGGGGTCAAGTTAATCCGAAAACTGGAGATTTTGTCTTTCAATGTGACGGGATTATTGATGTTGCTGATCCAGCTCTTCCAATTTATCAACCCTCTATTTTCAGTGGGAAAATTCTTTCAGCTTTGGAGGCGATTCGCGGAGGGCTTGGTGAAGGGTGTTATGACGCGATCGGAACTTGTGGAAAGGGTGGTCAAGCTGTTGCCTCAAGCGGAGGAAGCCATCGTTACCTGTTGATGGACGCGGATCAACAAGTCAGTTTGGGAGGGGAACATCTATGAAACTCGTTGCACAATTAGAAGACCTTCTCTATCAGTCTCAACATACTCCAAACAAAGAGGAGTTGCGGCTCTCGGGTTGGCGAATTTTGGTTCATGAATCGGAAGCGGTTTCCTTAGGTATAAAAGATAATTCCTCTGGGGGTGTTTATACGCCACCCAGTTATCGTCAGAGTGAAAACGGTGAAGTTTTCTTGGTATGGGCAGATGGAAAATGCAGTCAGGCTATGGTCCAATTGGGCTTCCAGGATGATAGGGAATATTGGCAGCAAGAATTAGAACAGTGGAGACAGGCCTCCTATGAAGACCCAGATGCTGCGCATATCCCTGCCCCGGAGTCTTTACCTCTTGTTGCAGTTGAGGACCGAGCAATTCAAAAAATTATTGCCGGAGAAGATCAGATTTTATTTGATCAAGTCAAGCAGTGGCTCACGGATAAACCCTCTCAAGCGAAGATGCAGGGAAGTATTCAGACGGCTTGGGGGTATCGACATGTTCGCACTTCAACAGGTCTTGCTGTTACATATCAACAATCTCAGTTTGTGACGTGGTTTTCTTTCGATAGCTTGGTGGGTGGAGGATTTGCTAAGCGCCGACTATCCCGACCGGAAGAACAGGAAAAACTATGGGCACGGACGTTGAATCTGTATGAGGCAATGCATATGGTTGCTCCACCCGTTGGGGCCAAGACTCAAGTAATCCTCGCACCTTCTATGACGGAGGATATGCTTGGGCAGTTTATTCTACCAAATTTTGCAGGAGACAGAGTGAGCGAGGGACAGGGAGCCTTTTCAAAGGAGAGTTTTATTGAGAATAAACTCGTGTTCCACACTAATTTTTCCTTATGCATTGATCCTCTCCGTCCGCTGGAATTGGGGTCTTATCTGGTGACGCCTGAGGGAGTTCCCTCGGATCGAACGGTGTTGGTTCATGAAGGAAAACTTCAGACCCCTTTTCTCCGGGTTAAAGATTCGGTGCGATGGGGCGCGAAACCGACTGCCATTCCGCAAGGTACCGCTGGATTATACCTTACGCATAAGGCCGAGGTTCCCTGGGTCGAGGCTTTACAAGGCGTCGAGGACGGTGTCTTAATTCTATCGGTGCTGGGTTTACATGCTCAGGAGGCAGTTTCTGGGTCGTATTCACTCAGTGCGCCTCACAGTTTGCGAATTATTAAGGGTAAAATCGTCGGGAAAACGGATGTGAAATTAACGGGTAACTTCCTGGCAGATTTGGCGGCAGCCACAACAAAGACGGCTCAGTCGGAGCTGGATACACATCCCTATCTGATGATAATGACAGGGGTGCAAACACTTTAAGTTTAAAATTATAAAAGGAATGTTGGAGGGACGGTCCTTTTAACACTCTTATGAGAATCAGTTAGATACGTGTTAAAAGGACCGTCCCTTTAACACACATTGGGGAGGTAGCTTTTTAGAGATGTTAGATATGCATGTTCATCTTATCGGGCACAACAATCCACAAGAGGCAACCCGGGATACCATTCGTGAGTATTTAGAAGAAGCGTCACGCCGAGGCTTAAAAGAAATCGGGTTTGCTGA
>CAKMJS010000024.1 GCA_927405585.1 uncultured Desulfosporosinus sp. | reverse complement strand
TGCTCCGTCGGGTCTCATCTGATGCCAATCATATAAGAAAAAGTCATGCAGCAAGGCACCACGAGTGACCGCATGGGTATCAAATTTGAGTCTTCTTTCAAGCCGTATAGACCAGTTATAAGCAATTTGAGCAACCCGCAGGGAATGCTCTAAGGTAGTAAAAGGTCGGTGATGGGTATATGAAGCTAGTTGTTTGTATTCTTCATGGTTTAATATATCATCAATGTGTTCTGCTAAACTCAAGCGTTTTCACCTTCCTAATCAAGTGATTTGGTGTCGTTTTCATTCGGGTTGTAAAATTTTTTACCTTGAGTTCTTAAAAAGTTCTCTAATGCATCTTGTTTTGCATAAAGTAGATCCATTGTTTCACTGACAGTATGACGCATTCTAGGATAGGTATTCAGGAGGCGCCGAAAAGGAGAAAAGGCATTCTGAAACGGCGTGAGATCCAATCGTTCATAGCGTTCCTGAAATACGCACACAAAATGTTCAAGTTTACGAAGTAGTAGGGTTGAGTGAATAATATCCCAAATTACATATGCGGTCAATATAAAAGCCAAAATAGGACGAGCGGCACTGGGAACACCCATAAAATAGATTTGAACTGCTGGATTAATGATGTGATGAAACATCAGACCTAAGACTCCCCAGAGCATAGAAAAGGGGAGTGCTATCCGCCCATGAAGATTAAAGGGCGTTGAGTGGTAGTCCCATAGTTGGAGATGAAAGAATCGTTCAAAAAACCAACCAGCAGCATATTCGAGCGCTGTACTTAAACAAACGAACCATACAAACTGCCACTGCCAGGAAAGGAGAGATAGGTGCCCAGAGGACCAAATCACCATCGAGGCAAAAAAACCATAAATCGGTAGGAAAGGCCCTGCTAAAAACCCGGGATTAACGATTCTTCCTCGTAGGATCGAACGGTATGAGGTTTCCATGACCCATCCCGCAAGTGCATAAAACGAAAATATGAGGATAAAGTCTGCCATGATTCTCCCTCTCAGTGCGATACTAGTGAACTCAGAATAAGCTGTCAAATACATACTCTCTTAGTTTACCCTAAAAGTTGAGCGTTGTACATTGAATAGAATTAGTCGTTTATTTCCATTTGAGATTAGGCTGTGAACTTAAGTAGATAAAGAAGAAATTGAATCGTCTTACTTGTTGTTCTTAATCGATATCTATAAGGGGAATGAGAGGGCAGAAAAGAGGGATATCGAGAGATTGAGGGAATAGATAAATAAACCAATTAAGCGATTAGAATTCTGGAAAGTTGTCTATTCAACATATCCTGGGTTTGTATATTAAGGAGTGACGGATTTGGAGAAACGTTACATTTTAGCTTTGGATCAAGGGACTACAAGTTCACGTGCCATTATTTTTGATCATGGGAGCAAGATATTAGGTGTGTCTCAGCAAGAATTCACACAGTATTATCCACAACCGGGTTGGGTAGAGCATGACCCTCAACAGATTTGGCAAACTCAATATACAGTTATTAGGGACGTGTTAGCAAAAACTGGAGTCTTGATTTCGGAAATTGCTGCGGTTGGCATTACCAATCAACGAGAAACCACGGTAGTTTGGGACAGAGTTACTGGAGAGCCTGTGGCTCCGGCTATTGTCTGGCAGTGTCGGCGAACCTCTGATTTGGTAGAAAGTTTAGTGCGCAAAGGCTGGGGAGATACAATCCGAGACAGAACAGGTTTAGTGCCGGATGCCTATTTTTCCGGTACTAAGATTAAATGGATCTTGGATAATGTCGAGGGAGTAAGGCAACGTGCTGAGCGGGGTGAACTTTTATTTGGTACCATTGATACCTGGCTGGTTTGGAAACTTACGGGCGGACAATTACATATTACGGATTACTCGAATGCCTCTCGGACGATGCTCTATAATATTCACACATTGTCCTGGGATCAAGATATTCTCAGCGAATTAGGAATTCCCAAATCGATGTTGCCGCAGGTTAAACCCTCTAGTCAAATCTATGGCGAGGCCGTCTATGGCCTGTTTGAAGGTCAAGGAGTTCCGGTCAGTGGAATTGCGGGGGACCAGCAGGCGGCCTTATTTGGACAGATGTGTTTTGACCCGGGTATGGTAAAGAATACCTATGGTACGGGCTGTTTTATGCTAATGAATACTGGGGAGCGTGTGATCGCCTCTGAGCACGGTCTGATTTCCACTATTGCTTGGGGTCTGGACGGGCAGGTCGTCTACGCCTTAGAAGGGAGTGTCTTTACGGCTGGGGCAGCGATTCAGTGGCTAAGAGATGAGCTGAACCTGTTCTCGTCATCCAAGGACTCCGAAGCATTGGCTCAGCAGGTTGAGGATACAGCGGGGGTCTACGTCGTACCTGCCTTCACAGGTCTAGGAGCACCTTATTGGAATATGCGGGCCCGTGGAGCCATTTTTGGCTTAACCCGGGGGGCGAGCAAAGAACACGTTATTAGGGCAACGTTAGAATCCTTGACTTATCAGACTAAGGATGTTTTGACGGCAATGGAGAAGGACTCGGAGATGGAGTTAAAGTCCTTAAAAGTAGACGGAGGGGCATCAGCCAATAATTTCTTGATGCAGTTTCAAGCGGATATTCTAGGGGTACCAGTCGAACGACCGATGGCGATTGAATCGACAGCGATGGGCGCTGCCTATTTAGCGGGTTTAGCTGTAGGGTTTTGGCGGGATATCGATGAACTGAAGGAGAGCTGGCGATTAGATCAACGGTTTGAACCGGATATGAGTAACGAGCGGCGTGCTAAACTCTATAAAGGCTGGCAGAAAGCAGTATTACGTACCCTAGATTGGGATGATGAATAAATGGTCGACTATCAGGCGCAAGTGATCATTATTGGTGGAGGAGCGACTGGGGTCGGTCTTCTACGTGATTTGAACATGCGTGGGGTGAGTGCGCTTCTATTGGAACAGGGGGACTTGGCTCACGGAACAAGTTCTCGCTTCCATGGGCTTTTGCATAGTGGTGCTCGTTACGCCGTTAAAGATCCTATGTCCGCTGCAGAATGTGCTCAGGAAAATAGAACGATTAATGTGAAAATACTGTCCCGATAATAACTGCTACCTCTTGAAGGAATTTAAACATGATTGGCGAATTCAATAAACTCAGTGAACTCGTTCACTAAAGTTGAACTCGAGACTTCGGTGGGGGACTCTATCCCCCTTCGCCGCTATGTATTTCTATGGGGAGGGCGGCTCGGCGATACTCTCCACCGGAGACTATCGTGAAGCGGAGCACGGGATACCACTCCCACTTGTAGAAGTGGGAGTCTCACGATTGTATGAATAAATCCGAATTGGGAAGCCATTGGAAAGGCTTTCGGATATTTGTCTCGACGAAAATGGGTAAGCTGTCATGGATAAGTAGCCCTGGCAATAAACTGGAATCTTGTGGAAAACTTGAGGAGGAAAATATAAATGCAATACGCTAGTTGGATGGAAAAATTGGGTGAAGGTTTTATCGGAGAAATGTTAAAAGCAGCACAGAACCCCAGTATGATTTCTTTCGCCGGGGGATTACCAGCGTTGGAGCTTTTTCCAGATCAAGCCTTGCAGCGTTGTTTTCAACGGGTTTTTGAAGGGCAAGGAAAAGCAGCCTTGCAATATGCTCAGACAGCGGGTCATCCACCCCTTAGAGAATGGCTAGCGCTACAGCACAAGCGAAATGGTAACCCTGTCTCATTCGAAGAGATTGCAGTGACAACGGGAAGCCAGCAGGGATTGAGTTTGTTAGCGCAGACCTTTCTTGATCCGGGAGATGTTGTTTTTGTTGAGACGCCGACGTATCTAGGTGCGATTCAGGCTTTTCAATCATTTAGAGCTCAAATGACTATGGTCCCGTGCGATGAGCAGGGGGTTATTCCAGAAGAACTGGAAAAAATGTTGAAGCTTGTTACACCAAAGTTCTTATATCTTATCCCCAATTATCAAAATCCTTCTGGAAAGATTATGGGTCTTGAACGACGAATTGAACTACTGCGGATTGCGCAGGCTTATGATTTGTTGGTTGTTGAAGATAATCCTTATGGCGACTTGCGCTTTGAAGGCGAGAAATCCCCCAATTTACTGGAACTAGGGGATAACGTAATTTACTTGGGAACTTTCTCTAAAGTCCTTTCTCCTGGCCTAAGGGTGGGATATGTTGTCGCGAAGCCAGATATTATCAACCATCTTTGTCAAACTAAAGAAGGTGTGGACTTACACAGTAATAACCTTACGCAACGCGCCGTACTTGAGTTTTTAAATGAAGGCTTACTTCCTGGACATATCCAGAACTTATGCACAGTTTATAAAGAACGTAGAAATACAATGGTTCGATCTATTGAAGAATATTTAGGGGACAAGGTCGAGATGATCATTCCCTCGGGAGGACTCTTTCTTTGGGCACGCTTCAAAACAATTAATAACAGTTTTGACTACGTTCAGGAAACGATTAGACAAAATGTTCTCTATGTACCGGGTGAGTTATTTTATACGGATGGGCGAGTCACCCCCGAGGTGCGTTTGAATTACTCTTGTTCAACTCCAGAAATCATTGAGGAAGGTATTCAGCGTTTGGCTCGGGCGATAAAATAAGAAGCTTAATGAACTCGTTCAACAAAGTTGAACATCGAGACTTCGGTAGGGGACTCTACCCTCCTTCGCCGCTAAGTATTTCTATGGGGAGGGCGGCTCGGCGATACTCTCCACCGGAGACTATCGTGAAGCGGAGCCGGGGGGTCCACTCCCACTTGTAGAAGTGGGAGTCTCACGATTGGATGATCCTTATAGTTAATTTTCCAAAATGAAAAAACGTGAAGTTAGTGAGCTTAGTCATTATCTTCACGTTTTTCATTTAATTTAAGGGTATTAAATGGTGTCTTTGAAAGGGCCGTCCCCCATACACGAATGAGGGTGATGGGGAACGTGTTAGAAGTGTGTTAAAAGGACCGTCCCTCTAACACGCTCTAACACGTTTTAGCGGAGGAAGGGGAGAGCGACTAAGAGGCAGACGACTTCGGAAAGCTCAATAAACGCACCGTATAAGTCTCCAGTTAATCCGCCGAGGAGGGTGGAAAGCCTAGAGGCAAGCAGGGTCACAGTGATGACGCATACTCCAAAGGCGACAAGTCCGGCAAATCCGGTGAGATAGAAGGAGGCTCCTAGAACTAAACATCCATTGACAAGAAACGGAAGCCAGCGGGTTCTTTCATGAATGCCTTTCCCCAGTCCTTGTGAACGGGCATAAGGGAATCCAATGATCCCAATCTGAAATACCCAGCGAGAAAGCATGGGCATAACCAGGAGAATGGAATACTGAGAGGGCGTTAGGCTAGCTAGTAAGGAGAATTTAAGGAGTAGTAAGCCGACAAGAGCCATGCAGGCATGTGCCCCTATTCGACTGTCCTTCATAATTTCTAAGATTCGTTCTGGGCTACGGGCGGATAATAAACCATCCATACTATCCATGAATCCATCAAGATGAATTCCTCCAGTAAGCATTAACTGTGCTACTAATACGAGAGCACCTAACGCTAAGGGGGGGAAATAAGGAATCATTGCTTTCGCAAGAAGCCATAGGATTAAACCTAAGACAAGTCCAACCAAGGGATAATAGAGATAACTTCGCGAAAATTCTTCCGAGGTAATTTCAACTTTAGGTGTTGGTAAAGGAATCCGAGTCAGAAAGGTAAGAGCTATTAGAAAACCGCGCATTTAGATTCACTCCTTATGCAGAGAAGCAAGAAGCTTCTCTCCGGAGTTTTTAATTTCCATGGGGATGCCGGCCACGACAAGATAGACCTGATCAGCACTTGATGCTAGAATTTGATTGCTTCGCCCGGCCAAATCACGATAGGCTCGTGCTAAAGGGAGCTCAGGAACAATCCCTTGACCAACTTCGTTAGAGACAAAGATGACTTGTGGCTTAATTTCTTGAGCTAGTTGAGCAACGTCCTTCACTATTGCCAAAATCTGAGGTTCAAGCTCGTTGTTAAAGGGATCATTATCGTTCGGTAGGTCAAGCGAGAATTCTTCTCCATCAGGGCAGGAAGGCGTTGATGGGTGTGTTTGTCCTGCTAAGAGAAGATTGGTAAGCCAGAGTGTGACACAATCGAGAAGAATGACTCCGTCTTCATCTTTTAGTTGGAGCAAGGTTTCGAGGATGTTTCGGGGTTCTTCGATGAGTCGCCAAGTGGAAGGACGTTGTTGTTGGTGTTTTTTAACACGGAGGGCCATTTCTTCGTCCCATATTTGAGCAGTAGCAATATAAATGACGGGACGATTGGTATGGGCAGCAAGAAGTTCGGCAAAGTGGCTTTTGCCGCTTCGAGCTCCGCCTGTAATAAACGTAAATTGAGAGATCGTATCCACCTACTTATAGTTTTATAGCTTGAAGACCCATCGTAAGACTTCCATTTCTGCATCTCTCGATGTTCAACTTTAGTTGAACGAGTTCACTAGCTTAAGATGACTGTTCGCTAACTCCAGCATCTGCAAAGGTAGCCATTTCTTCCAGAATACGTAGGGCAGCTTCAACAATGTGAAAGGTTAAAGCGGCTCCAGTTCCTTCTCCAAGTCTCATATTTAAATTAAGTACCGGATCTAGGCCGAGAGCAGCTAAGGCCTTACGATGACCTATTTCGACGGAGCCATGGGAAGGGATCATATAGGCGATGCTTTTGGGAGCGAGATTCGCGGCTATGAGTGCTCCGGCAGTCGAGATGAAACCATCAATCACGATCGGAACTCGGCTGGCAGCAGCTTGAAGGATTGAGCCAGCGATGGCCGCTATCTCAAAGCCCCCTACTTTCGTGAGTACGTCGAGAGCATCCTGTGGGTCAGGCTTATTGAATTCGATCGCTTTTTCAATAGCCTGACGTTTTTTAATTAAGCCAGCATCATCAATTCCGGTTCCTCGGCCTACGACGGATTCAACCGCAGAATTTGTCAAGAGGGCAACGATAGCTGAGCTAGGGGTCGTATTGCCAATGCCTAAGTCTCCGGTGGCTAAGAGATTATAGCCCGCACGAATTTTCTCATCGGCAACTTCTGCGCCCACCAGCAGGGCTTGCAGAGCTTGTTGGCGGGTCATAGCGGGGCCTTTGGTCATATTCTGGGTTCCGTTGGCAACACGTTTTTGTATGACGTCTCCCACTAACTCTAAGGGAATGGCAACTCCGACATCCGTACAAAAAACCTCGGCATTAGCATGGCGAGCTAAAACATTGATGGCAGCACCACCACTGATAATATTATAAACCATTTGGGGTGTAACTTCTTGAGGAAAGGCACTGACTCCTTCAGCAGCGACTCCATGATCTCCAGCCATTAAAAGGACGGCTTTCTTAAGAATTTTAGGGCTCGAAGTTTGTTGAATGCCACCCAGTTGTTTTGCCAAGGATTCCAATTGTCCAAGGCTACCCTGTGGTTTGGTGAGTGAGTCTAAGCGTTTTTGGATCTGCCCGATGCTTTCCTCGTTAAGGTCTGAAATACTGGCGATGAGAGTTTGAAGCTGGGTGTTTAGTTGGGATTCTGTTAAATTTTCCATGATTTTTCCCCCTTTATTTTGATATAGTTTGTAGAAAAAGTAAAGTCCCGACCACAAATAAATCTGTGGTCGGGACTTTACCGTCATCTCCGCCGCTCCCCAAGTTGTGGGAAGACGTAACATTTTAGGCAGGTCTCCTGGCTATCGAATCATTGCTTATCCGTAACCTTCCCAGCTTATGCCAGTGATTAAAGAGCTCATCGAATACAGTGGTGGGTCCGCGTCGGCTTGAAACCGAACTTCCCTATTCTCCCCTAAGGGCACCTAAAATGATTGTATTTTTCTTTTAGCATAACACAACACTTTTTTAATCTCAAGTATTTGTTAATTGATTTTCGTCTCGATGTTCAACTTTAGTTAAATGAGTTCACTACAGGCGTGTTTTCTTCTAATTTTTCGTATATAATGGTAAGTATTAGTGTTTATTGTGAGTTTGTGTAGAATAATTACAATTTTTAACAGGGGGAATGAGTGTGTTCGACAGTGATATTCTCGTAGCTGGAGCTGATCCTGGATTCGGAGCGATTAAACTTGATACCGGAGATACGAAGGTTTTGTTTCCTGCAGTAATTTGTAATGGAAATGAACGGATCTTTTCAACCTTGGGTCATACTTTGATTAATAAGGGGTCTGACTTAGAAACACAGATCTCTTCACTTGATGTAATCGTGAAGAATAATTCCACTGGCGTGGAACGGCATTATTTTATGGGGAGCTTGGCGGAGAGCTTGAATCCGAATGAAGCCCATTATTGCTGGGATGAAGATAAATCCTCAGATGAAGAGGCTACTGCTTTACTGGTGGTTGGTTTAGCACTAGCCCAAAAGAGCCCGAAGGTCAACGTATATCTTGGAACGGGTGTGCCTGTTAAATATTATGCCAGCTTAAAAGACAAGTATGAAGCAGAGTTAAAAGGGGCTTTTTCAGTAGAGTTTATATCCGGTCCACTAGCAGGGGTGACGCACCATTTAAACATATTAAGGTCTCGAGTACTTCCGCAAAGTTATGGAGTGTTTATTAAAGAAACCCTCAATGAGTATGGAATTCCGACCAATCCGAAGCTTTTTAGCGGGTATGTCGTAGTCATCGATCCTGGTTTTCGGACGACGGATATCGCGACCTTTCATGATGGAATCATGCTTGACCCGCCAAATTCCTTCAGTATCGAGAAGGGGTTGAAATGGGCATATATTGGAGTGGCGGAAAAACTTAAGGAAATGACAAAAAATCACACAAACCCGATAGAAACGGATGATAAAGAACTCGATAAGATTTTCCGAGTTAATGGAGGACTTTATCCTTGGAATAATGGATCACTAAATCTCAATCCGATTATGCAAAGTATGCTTACCCAGTTGGGGACGGATATCTCCCGGGAAGTGAAGAAAACTCTAAAACCAATGCTTAGCAAAATACACACAGTTCTCGTTGCTGGAAAAGTTGGAGAAATGGTGTATGAACACATTCAATTGGATAATAAACTATTGATTGATAATCCGCAATTTGGCAATGCAACTGGATTTAGGATCATGGCATCAACATTGGTCAATAGTATTACAAAAGCTAATACAACGACATGATGAATTCTCTACCCTCGTTTATCCCTCTGTATTTTGAGGAAGATGAGTCAGATCTCTGGCAAGCAATACAACAAATTGAACCGGAGAGGAGAAGTACCTTTATTAAAGAGGCATTGCTATTAGTGATACAAAGCCATTGCCTTGGAGAAAAGTTTCTGACTCATTCTAGCTCAAAGCATTTAAAAGTAGAAAAACTGGAGGATAAGAATCTGATACGAACTAATCACACCGATTCAAAGGAAGATGAGAGTGTCCGAATGACAAATTTTTCACTTGAAGCTTTATTTGCCGCAGGAGACGCTCCAGATTTGAGCGAAAATAATCCCACCTCATCGCAGGGATATCAGTATATGATGAAGAATATTATTGGAATAGAAAACGATGAAGCGGTCCTGAAGGTAATTCAAGGGCTTTCTGAACAAAGTTCTAAACAAAGAAGTAAGTAGAGCTTAGAGATTCCTAACATTAATTCTTATAATGATGTATAATTATCTACGAACAAACTACAAATATTATGTGGAGACAACCATATAGGCTTCTGAAAATAAAAGGAGGAGAAAAATCATCGAAGGTCTGCTCTGGAGTTTCATTAAGGTTTTAATTGCTATCTCGTTGGTTGGTTTAAATGGTCTTTTTGTAGCAGCTGAATTTTCAATGGTTAAAGTACGGAAGACACGATTAGCGGAACTGGCGGAAAACGGTTCGCGAAGGGCGAAAAATGCTCTGGATGTTGCCTCGAAACTAGACGCATACCTATCTGCTTGTCAGCTTGGGATTACTCTTGCTTCGCTAGGTTTAGGATGGCTTGGTGAACCTGCGATCGCAACCCTGATCGAACCCTTGTTTATGGGAGTTGCTGGCTGGAATCCGGTATATACCCATACGATTGCTATAGCCATAGCCTTTTCGATCATCTCGTTACTACACATCGTTTTGGGAGAGCTTGTCCCTAAATCATTAGCCATTCAAAGAGCGGAGAGTACAGCACTTTCAACGGCAGGGTTCTTAAAAGCTTTTTACTGGTTATTTTATCCGATTATTTGGTCACTCAACAGCATTGCTAACCTCGTTTTGCACATCCTGAGAATTCAACCAGCCAATGAGGCTGATTTATCCCATAGTGAAGAAGAGCTGCGGATGTTGGTGGATGCCAGTCAAAAGCATGGTTATTTAGATAAAATGGAAGGTAAACTCTTGGATAATGTCTTCCAATT
>CAKMJS010000023.1 GCA_927405585.1 uncultured Desulfosporosinus sp. | reverse complement strand
CTCTGAGCTTTTCTTGAATGTCCTCGACGCTATGACATTCTTTGGCTAATTCCTTAAGGGCTTCTTTGTAATCGCTTTGCATAAATGGTCAACTCCTTTTATGGTAATTCTAACCATTTACACAAAGTTTTTTACATCCTCCTGAAGTTTTCTAAAGCACAAAAATCATCAAATCCATTTTGAATATCCTCAGTTTCCAAGTTGGCATAATGGTTAACTTGCTTTAACGTACTGTGACCAAGAATCTTTTTTAATGAAAAAATGTCTCCATGATTTTTTATCCACATCCTTGCAAATGTGTGCCGAAACAAATGTAAGGAGTATTTCTCGACTCCCCTTTTCTTACAGTATTTTGTGATTCCCATTTGAAGAGTCGTTCGAGGTAATTGCTCACCAAATTCATTACAGAACAAGTAATCTTCTGGCTCATTTGCCTTTCGAAATTCTAAATACTCCACTAAAATATTGTTAAGGGTTCTACTTATTGGGATGTAGCGAGGTTTCCTATTTTTAGTTCTGGTAACAAGTAAAATGCCTGACGATAAATCATTATCTTTGATTCGTATACTTCTTAATTCTAATGCTCTAATACCAGTTCCCAGTAAAAAATTGATAATCACCCAATTCCTGTACACAGAAAACGAATCCATACTGGGTTTTTTAAGTAAGATTTCTAGTTCTTGTTTTGTATAAGTTTCTTTTATCTCTTCCCTTGTTCGGATCTCTTTGAAACCAAACTTTCTGATAATCCCTAGTTCCATGCCATATTTAATCGATGGAGATATTCCACGGACGTAAGTATTGATGGTTACATCTTTTACACCTGTTTCCTTTAAATGCAGGATGTAATCATCAATTAACTCCCTGTTGATTTCGTTGGCTTTCATTTGGTCGATGTCAACGAATTTTCCAAACATCCTTACGCTAACCTTATAGAAATTGATGGTGTACTCAGATAGGTTGTTTACCTTGCACTTTTTGATGTAAGCTTCATTTAGTTCAGTAAAAGTCTTGTCACTCCCTTTGTTCATGGTCATTCGTTTTAACCCAGATTTTGTTTGCATAAAGTATCATTCCTTTCGATATTTATGCAAGTTGAGCATTAAAAATGGTGGTTTAGAGATCACTCAAAACTACGTGAAATCTAAACCACCACCTTGTTTAATCAACTCCCCTTAACCCCTTGTAAACCCAGTGTTTATGCCACTTCTACCCTACTCCCACTCAATCGTTCCAGGCGGTTTCGAGGTAATATCATAAACAACCCTGTTTTTTTCCTTAAACGAACCTGTCCAATACTCTTGCTTCGGAATGTTTAGCGGAAATAAATTCATCATCAAGTTGGATATAAAGACGTGTTGTAGACAACGAGGCATGCCCTAGAATCCTTTGTAAGGTGAACACGTCCATGTTAGCCTTAACTGCGTTAACGGCAAACGTATGTCGCCATACATGGGGCGTACATTTTTTACTTAGTCCTGCTTTCTTCGCATACTTTCGAAAGTTTTTGATAGCAACTAAGGTATCGATTTTTCCGCCAAGTGATGATAAAAATAGGTACTCCTCGTTATTGTCACTTGCCACTGAAATTAATTGTTGTAACAACCCCACAGTTTTTTTACTTATAGGGAGAAACCTTTCGCAACGTGTCTTGGCAGTTTGACTCCGTACTGTTATCACTTTCCGCTTAAAATCAAAATCATCTATTTTTAAGTTTACAGCCTCGTTGATTCGTATGCCATTATCCAATATCATTATCATCAAACAGTAATCGCGAAATCCCGCATAGTTGGATGTATCAACGGCATTCAGCATTCGTCTTATCTCCGTTGTAGATAACGGCTTGATCGTATCTTTAGGCACTCTCACGTACTTAACTTTACTCGCTAAATCCACTGTGAGATACTCCTCAGAACGCAACCAATTTAGATATGTCTTAATGGTTCTTAGCCTAATATTGATGGTATTCGGTGCGTAGTTGTTCATTATCATATGAGCGGAATACTCATTAAATAGTACCTTATCAAGCCAACGGCTTCCTGATAGCCGTTGCTCCGCCTCAAGCCACTTTTTGAAATAATCCATGTGCTTATTGTAATCCTGCAAAGTCCTTTGTGATAAGCCTTCTACGAGTTTTTGACTTACGAAAGAATCATGTAATTTGACGAAATCCAACACTGACATATAATTGTTACTTTCGATGGGTAACGGCTTGGTGTTCATCTTAATCTTGCTCTTTACCATTGATTTTACCGCCTTTTTTAAAATTTAGGCAGTAGCCGTTACCCTGAGTGAAACCCACGGCTTCCGTAGTGATAAAATAAAAGAGGTACACCTACGAATAACTCGTAAATATACCTCAAATCCTACATTAGAGCCAGAATTTCTTTAGGAAACTCTGAACCCTTGTGATTTCATATGGAGCGGACGACGAGATTCGAACTCGCGATCCTCGGCTTGGGAAGCCAATGCTCTACCGCTGAGCCACGTCCGCATGGTTTAACAAACTCATTATAGACAAGCTTCGCTATTTCGTCAAGGCTATAAATGGTGCCTCAGGACGGAATCGAACCGCCGACACGAGGATTTTCAGTCCTCTGCTCTACCGACTGAGCTACCGAGGCAAGTGTAATGGTGACCCGTACGGGATTCGAACCCGTGTAACCGCCGTGAAAGGGCGGTGTCTTAGACCGCTTGACCAACGGGCCTTAATCGATGCACGATGTGCGATGTACGATGTTCGAAATTTGATGTTCGGTTGTTCGGCATTCGGCATTAGCGCCTCGAACCTCGCACTTCGAAAATGGTGGGCCATCCGCGACTCGAACGCGGGACACCCTGATTAAAAGTCAGGTGCTCTAGCCGACTGAGCTAATGGCCCATATATACACCACGAATTTAAATATTACACGAAAGTACCCTATGTGTCAAGCCTTTTATTTATATTCTAGAAGAACTGACCTCTTACTATGGTTTGTTCACGTCCTGGGCCAATAGCGACTAATGTAGCAGGCACACCCGTCAGCTCCTCAATTCGGTGAATATAGTTTCGCGCAGCCTCAGGTAAGTCCTCGAAGCGTCGGACATGGGTCAAGTCTTCCTTCCAACCAGGCATTTCCTCATACACAGGTTGTGATTGCTTAAAGATCTTTTGACTTTGGGGGAATTCTTGGATGACTTCTTCTCCCACACGATATCCAACGCAGATTTTCAAAGTATCGAACCCAGTAAGGACATCAAGTTTCGTAACGGCAAAATCAGAAATTCCGCTCACGCGAACAGCATACTTAGCAATGACAGCATCGAACCAACCACAGCGACGTGGACGACCTGTGGTGGTACCAAACTCATGCCCATTAGCTTGTATCTGTGCTCCGGTTTCATCCAGAAGCTCTGTCGGGAAAGGCCCTTCTCCAACACGTGTTGTATACGCTTTGATTACCCCGACCACGCGATCGATACGGGTTGGCCCAACACCTGCTCCTATACAAGCTCCTCCTGCGATGGGACTTGAAGACGTCACATAGGGATAAGTTCCATGGTCTATGTCCAGCAACGTCCCCTGGGCGCCTTCAAAGAGCACTTTCCCGCCAGAGCGAATGCTCTGGTCGATGGCCAGTGAACTATCGGTCACCATCGAGCGAAGTTGATCGGCATAGCCTAGGTATGTTTCATAAATATCCTCGAATTTCAAAGCTTCCTGACCATAAACCTTTACGAATAGGTTATTCTTTTCTACTAAATTACGTCGAAGCTTCTCAGCAAACTCCTCTTTATCCATGAGATCTATGATGCGAATTCCAATCCGTGACGCCTTGTCCATGTAGCAAGGGCCAATACCGCGCTTCGTGGTACCAATTTTATGTTCACCGCGCGCTTCTTCTTCCAAACCATCTAGAACCCAGTGGTACGGCATAATGACATGGGCATTGCTGCTAATCAACAATTTACCCGTCTTAATGCCACGCTTTTCTAAGTAACCAAGTTCCTCTAATAAAACCTTAGGATCAATCACGACGCCATTACCAATAACACAGATTTTGTCTGAATAAAGGATCCCAGAAGGAATCAGGTGAAGCTTAAACTCTTCTCCCTCCACAACAACGGTATGACCAGCATTGTTTCCACCCTGGCAACGAACCACGACGTCCGCCTTTTCGGCCAGAAAGTCTGTAATCTTACCTTTTCCTTCATCGCCCCATTGAGAACCAATTAATATGACAGCAGCCATTAACTATTCCTCCCATCATTCTTAAGTGACCTTACAAATTTACTAGTCCAAGTCGTTTAAAAATATCATCAACGTGTCCTAGGTGATATTTCAAATCAAACAAACCCTGAATGGCTTCTTTGGTCAGGTAGTTTAATACGCGAGCATCCGCTGAAACAACTTCAATGAAATCAATCCCTTTATCCCAGGCCTGAAAAGCGTCCTGTTGAACCCAGGCATAGGCCTCTTCTCTCATACAGCCATGTTCGACTAAGGCTAGAAGAACACGCTGGGAGGAGGTTAATCCGAAGGTCTTTTGTAGATTTCGTTTCATCTGTTCCTCGCGAATCTTCAGCCCAGAAATCACTCGAGTCATCTGGCGGAGCATATGATCCAAAAGAATACAACTATCAGGTAGTATCACCCGTTCCACAGAGGAATGTGTCATATCCCGTTCATGCCAAAGGGCAATATTCTCCATAGCCGCCAAGGCATTGCCGCGCAACAGCCGGGACATTCCCGACACCTGTTCACACACAATCGGATTACGCTTGTGCGGCATCGCAGAGGAACCCTTTTGCCCCTCAGCAAAGGGTTCCTCTACTTCTAGAATATCTGTCCGTTGTAAATTGCGAATCTCAGTCGAGATCTTCTCCAGCGTTCCGCCAATCAGAGCTAGAGTCGTCATGAAATGCGCGTGCCGGTCCCGTTGCAGAATTTGATTACTTACTAACGATGTATCTAACCCCAAGTGCTTACAGACTGCTTCTTCGACCTCAGGCGCTACGTTGGCATACGTTCCTACAGCCCCAGAAATCTTTCCAGCACTCACTGAAGCAATCGCTTGATCAAGTCGTTCTACTTGACGATCGATCTCTGCAACCCAGACTGCCAGCTTCAAGCCAAAGGTCAGCGGTTCAGCATGAATGCCGTGACTCCGACCAACCATGACGGTATATTTACTTTCCAAGGCTCGACTGACCAAGGCGTCTCGAAACGCTCCAAGGTCTTTCTTCAGCAAGCGCCCTGAATCTCGTAAGACAAGGCTTAAGGCAGTATCCTTTACATCGGAGGAGGTCAATCCGAGATGAAGGAATTTTCCAGCTTCCCCTATTTCCTCGACTACCGCTTGTAAAAAAGCGATCAGGTCATGACGCACCACTGCTTCAATTTCCAAGACCCTCTTGGGGTTTACTTTCGCCTTAGCTCGGATTTCTTCCATAGCCTCCTGGGGTATTTCCCCCCGCACTGCCATAACCTCAGCGACCGCTAGTTCGACTTCCAACCAGCGTTCATATTCATATCCGTCCTGCCATAACTTTCCCATTTCAGGATGAGTATATCGATCGAGCAAAACTTTCGCCCCCTATTACTTCGCGGTTCAGCCAATTACGAATTCTTATTAGCTTCCACGCTTAACTATTAGGTTATACCTTAGACACAATATCTCGAGCTACAACGATCCCAGTCGCCGAAGCCTGCATTAATCCGCGGGTAATTCCTGCTCCATCCCCGATCGTATATAACCTAGGAATCGCAGTTTCAAAGTTTGTCTTTACTTTAACCTTGGAAGAGTAAAACTTCACCTCAACTCCATAAAGCAACGTATTTTTCGAATACAAGCCTGGAGCAATTTTGTCAAAGGCCTTGAGGGTTTCAATCAAGGACGTCAAGTAGCGCTCCGGCAAAGCATAACTAAGGTCTCCCGGAACTGCAGAAAGAAGGGTTGGAATAGTCGTCGATTTACGCAGACGGCTTTTAGTCGTTCTCCTACCCTTGAGAAGGTCACCCAAACGCTGAACCATCACTCCACCACCGGTCAACATGTTCGCAAGACGGGCAACATAACGTCCATATTCGATGGGTTGATTAAATGGCTCTGTGAAACGAGTTGAAACCAATAAAGCAAAGTTCGTGTTTTTAGTTTTTTTCTCAGGATCAGCATAACTATGCCCGTTCACCACAGCGATGTCACCATCGTAATGCTCCTCAGAAACAACACCGCCAGGGTTAACACAAAAGCTGCGTGTTTTTAGATCGTAGGTGTCCGAATAATAAACTAACTTTGGCTCGTAAAGTTCTCGGGTAAGATGATCCATAATGGAGTTCGGAACTTCGACACGTACGCCGATGTCCACTTCATTATTTTCTGTCACGACTCCTAAACGGATGGTTTGCTCAGCGAGCCAATTTGCCCCCCCTCGTCCTGGGGCAGCAACCACATAACTAGCGGACACTTCATCCAATTCTGCTTCATCACGGCGTTGAATGGTAGCTCCTTTGGCTCCTTCAGGTCCAACTAGAATATCTTTTACTTCTGCAAGTTCCCAAAAAGTCGTGTTTGTGTTGTTCATGAGGTGTTCATACATACCTTTTAAGACATCAAAGGCCAATTCGGTTCCTAGGTGACGTACTGGACAATGGATGAGCGCGATATTATGACGTGATGCCTCGTATTGGAGCTCTTCAACCCGTCGGTTATCTAAACCATACACTGTTTCCTGCGCTCCGAACCCACGATACATTGAATCTGCATAATCTATAAGATCTTGAGCTTCTGCTTCTGTCATATATTCCGTTAAACGACCGCCGACTGCAGGACTCAGAGACAATTTGCCGTCACTGAAGGCACCTGCACCTGACCAGCCTCTAGTAATAGCGCAAGGATTACACGTAACACAAACACCCGTTGCACGGGCAGGGCATTTTCGCTTTTCAATAGTACGCCCTTTATCAACAATAAGGATCTTTAAATCTTGATTGTACTTCGACAACTCTAAGGCCGTGAAAATTCCTGCTGGGCCAGCACCTATGATTAAGACATCTACTTCATGCTTCAATTGTATACCCTCCTAGAGTTATTTTCTTTTCCCTACCGGTAAAGACCCTCTAGCCACAAACAAATTCATCTTAACAATCCTCCTCCTCCTTGTCAATCCAATAATCGAACATTAAATAAAAATATACAAAAAACATTCGACATTTTTCGTTTCTCTTGGTTTATCATCCTTCGAGGAGGTTCTTCTTCATGGCTAAATCGCAAACAAATCCCCCAGCCTAAAGAATTTGGCAAGGGGATTTGTTTAAGCGGTTTGATGTTGACGATCCAGGTTGACAAACTTAGTAAATTCTTTCAGGAAGCCCAATTCAACGGTTCCAACTGGGCCATTGCGGTGTTTGGCAATGATTAGCTCGGCAATGCCTTTCTTCTCGGAGTCATGATTATAATATTCATCACGATAAATAAATGAAATAACATCAGCATCGGCTTCAATTGCCCCTGATTCTAGCAAATCCGACATTATCGGCCTTTTATCTTGACGTTGCTCAACACCCCGGTTGAGTTGTGACAAAGCAACGACAGGGATTTTTAACTCCCGAGCAAGTCCTTTGAGGGTTCTGGAAATTTGAGCCACCTCTTGCTGTCTGCTTTCTGTCTTTTTGCCTTTACCAACTGACAGTAACTGAAGATAATCAATCACGATCAACCCTAAATTATGTTCCACCTTGAGACGTCGAGCCTTTGCCCGAAGTTCGACTAGGGTTATCCCCACCGTATCGTCAATAAAGATCGGTGCATCCGAGAGAGGTCCCACAGCTCGAGTTAGCTTCGGCCAATCTGTATCGAGTAAGTCTCCAGTCCTTACGCGCTGCTGATCAACCATTGCTTCCCCGCATAGCATCCGTTGCACCAACTGCTCTTTGGACATTTCCATGCTGAAAATAACAACAGGGACCTTGGCACGCACTGCCGCATTTTGGGCCATATTCAAGGCCAAGGCCGTTTTTCCCATGGATGGCCGTGCGGCAATAATCACTAAATCCGTAGCCTGCCACCCGGATGTGATCCTGTCTAATTCATTGAAAAAGGTGGGAACACCTGTAAGATGTCCTTTATTAGCATATAAATATTCAATCTTTTCAAACGTTTCTAGGAGGACGTCCCGAATGAGGCTAAATCCATCTTTGACTCGCCGTCGGGACAGGTCAAGGATCAGTTTTTCGGCTTCTTCTAGAAGAACACGTGCCTCTTCCCCTGGCTCATACCCTCGCTCTAAGATACTGCTTGACGCACGGATGAGCTGGCGAAGCAGCGCTTTTTCTGTCACTAGCTTAGAGTAATATTCCACATTTGCTACTGAAGGGACAGACCGGGCGATCGCAGAGATCGTGGCAATCCCGCCTACCTGTTCCAGACGCCCCTGCTGACGCAAAACTTCTGCCACACTAACCAGGTCAATTGGATCTCCTTTTTCGAAAAGATCTCGAATGGCGGAAAAAATCAAGCGGTGATTATCTCTGTAAAAGTCTTCCGGTTGAAGCATTTCAAAGACAGAACTACCGACCTCCGGTTCGAGCATCATTGCCCCTAGAAACGTTTGAAAAGATTGAATATTTATATGCTAATAAAGGACATCTTACAGGTGTTCCCACCTTTTTCAATGAATTAGACAGGATCACATCCGGGTGGCAGGCTACGGATTTAGTGATTA
>CAKMJS010000022.1 GCA_927405585.1 uncultured Desulfosporosinus sp. | reverse complement strand
TCCTGTTCGAGTCCTGTCTCGGATGCCGGCGTCGCACACGAAAGCCTCCGGTGGAGGGTTTCGCCGAAAGCGCACAACCCTTAACGAATACATTCGCGCTGAAGGTCGTGAAGGAAGGAGACTAACAGATGAGTGAGAGATCGGCGACAGCCTCGGAAAGTAAAGAACTTGGATACTCTCGGTGGCAACTTGCGCTGAAGCGGCTGCTTGACCTTTTTGTTGCCACGATACTCATTGTCTGCATATCTCCGTTATGGCTTTTTATTGTCCTGTGGATTCGCTTGGATTCACCGGGATCGGCAATATTTACACAGACACGCGTGGGACTTAGGGGTAAGCCCTATACCATCTACAAGTTTCGGACGATGATTCAGAATGCCGACGCCCTAATGAAGGAAAGGCTAGAGAAAGTGTCGGACTTGGAGAACTTCGTTTTCCAGGAGAAGGATGATCCTCGGGTCACGCGCAGTGGAAAATTTCTGCGTAAAACTAGTTTGGACGAATTGCCTCAGCTCCTGAATATTTTTATAGGGAATATGAGTCTTGTCGGGCCACGTCCTGAAGTTTCAGATATTGTAAAACACTACACAGAGGAACAACGCATACGCCTTGATGTCTTGCCCGGTGTCACCGGTTGGGCGCAGGTCAATGGACGGGGTGAATTGACCTTGGGAGAAACATTAGCCTATGATCTAGAGTATGTGAGGCGTTGGAGTTTTTGGCTGGATCTACGCATTCTTTGGAAAACCTTTTCTGTCGTCTTCTCAGGGAAAGGGGCCTACTGATCGAACTTGCATGAAGAGGAGGAAACGATGTGGTTAGAGAAAAAATTCTAGATATATTAACGGATATTTGCGGAACAGATGAAATAAAGCGGAACCCAGATCTAGAATTGTTTAAGAATGGATGGCTTGATTCCTTTGGTATCATTGAATTATTCGTGGCCATTCACGAGCAACTCGAGATTGAAGTGGCACCCACAGAAATGGAACGTGAAGAATGGGAAACCGCTAATAAAATTATTGCATACTTAGAGGAGCGTAAGGCCTAATGATTATTCGCCGACGTCTATGGCAAATGCTCATTGCTGGCCTTTTATTTACGTTAATGGTCATTGGGATGGGCCCACTTTCACAGTGGATTGTAACGCAGTTTTACCTAAAGCCAGGAGTCATTGAACAGGTAGCAGGGTCGCAAAGCCATGAGGTATTTCAAGGGATAATCCTTCAGCAGAAGGGACTGGAGAGTCATAATATATTACCAGTCTATGGGTCATCGGAATTTTCATCAGTCTCAGAGTTTCATCCATCCATTCTCTTTGCGGGCAATCCTACCGGATTTACTCCTTTTCTGATAGGACACGGTGGAAGTCAGGATATAATTCATGTCCTGAATGCAGCATCACAGGGACAAGCTCTACAGGATAAAAAGGTGGTTGTCATTCTATCCTCGCAATGGTTTGAGCCTGAAGGAATTTATGCAGGCAATTTCGCCTCAAATTTTTCTGCCTTACAAGCGTATCGAATGCTATCAAATAAACAATTGACCATAGAGACGAAGCAACAGGTCGCTTCACGGTTACTTCAATTCCCAAACGTTAGAGAAAGTTATCCAGCTCTTGCAAAATTATTAACTCACCACGGACAGGACGATGTAAAATCCCGAGTGATCCAGCTAATATACGGTTTGTTCGGACGCATAGAAATGGCTTCGCTTGAGGCCAAAGATGCCCTTAATAGTATTAAGCTCCTCAAGATAATTAATGTTAATAATGAAACAAATATTCGTCAGGGTAAACCCATTGTCCCACCACCAGTACCATTAAAGCCTTGGCAGGAGTTATCCGAGCTGGCTACGGATGCTGGGCAGAAGGCAGTCACCAATAACGAGTTTGGGATTGAAGACTCATATTATCTAAAATACATTAAAGAGACTCTAATTCAGAATCAAGGGTCTGCCAAAAACGACACCCTGACACCGTCTCCCGAATACCAGGATCTCGAGCTTTTGTTCAGCGTCTTGAAGCAAGTAGGAGCTAAGCCATTGTTTATTATTGTTCCAGTCAACGGACTGTGGGCTGATTACACGGGGTTCCCCTTTGCGGAACGGCAAACCTATTATCAACGCGTTCGACAGATGGTCGTACAACAGGGCTTCCAAGTAGCAGATTTTTCTGATCATGAATATGACCAATATTTCCTTAAGGATATTATGCATTTAGGGTGGAAAGGGTGGGTAGAAGTTAATGAAGCAATGGACCGCTTTGTTCATTAAGAGATCCATCGAGGGGAACGACTCCGCTCGTTTTATTGGAAAGGTCGCATACTATTTCCTCATCATGATGGGGCTATTTTACCTCTATATGGTGCAAAAACAAATTACGACCGCCCCCTTCATCTACAATAATTTCTAAGGTAAGGGATAGACGAACCCAAGTCGAAAATGGAAGTAAAATGTGAGCAATAATGGGAGTAAGAACCGTCCCCACTTGCATCCATTCACTTACATGGATTAAATAATAACGGATTGAGGGATTGACTATGCTGATTGAAACGATAAATGCTTGGTCCGAACTTTGTCCGGAGCGAATAGCCCACCGACATCGGGACCGAATGCTGAACTATGCTTACCTAAAAACCTCCTCCGATGCTTTGGCAACATGGCTTTATGATCAAGCGGAACTTAAAGAGATTCTGCGGGGTCGACCAATTGTGGTGTATGGCCATAAAGAGACCGAGATGCTTACGTGTTTTATCGGCTGCGTCAAGGCTGGATTCCCTTACATCCCTGTGGATTCTTCTACCCCCGCTGAACGGGTTCGGCAGATTATTGAGGCTTCAGGAGCTTGGCTGGTGCTCACTATGCAGCGTGTGCCGGAAGGGATGGTGCAGGCGGGAATTGTTGTCGTTGATGCCGTAGACGCCTTGGCTATGAATCAAGCAGGAACCCTTTGCTTAGCCGGAGGGGATCATCTCCGCCTAACTTCGCTTCCGTTACCTGAGTGGCAAGTCCAAGACGATGAAGTGTACTACATTATCTATACCTCCGGTAGTACAGGTGTACCCAAAGGGGTTCAACTTACCCTGCGGGCCCTAGAGAGTTTTCTGAACTGGGTCAACTCGGCCTACCTTCCAGAGGAAAGAAACGAGGTCTTTCTCAATCAGGCCCCGTTTTCGTTTGATCTTTCGGTAATGGATTTATACATGTCCTTAAGCACGGGAGGGACCCTTTGGAGTGTTGACAAGGACGAAATTTCCAACCCCAAGGAGCTCTTTGCTTCGTTTGCCAAGTCTCAGACCAGTGTTTGGGTGTCAACCCCTTCGTTTGCCGAAGTATGTCTGCTGGACCGTAGTTTTAATGAAACGCTGCTTCCGAACGTGAAGCACTTTCTCTTCTGCGGGGAGATTCTTACGCATGACTGTGCCTCTAAACTCACCCAGCGCTTTCCCCGAGCTAGTGTGGAAAATCTCTACGGGCCGACCGAGGCTACGGTGGCGGTAACCACCCTGACGATCACCCCGGACATTTTGAGCGCGTTTAATCCACTTCCAGTCGGAAGGGTAAAACCAGATGCTCAGGTTTTGATTTGCGACACCGACCAACTTAGCGCACAGATCGCCTCAGGGAAAGGGATTTTGCCCCATAGACCGGAGGAGCTGTCGGAGGGAAAAGTGGGGGAGCTAATTATCGCAGGGCCTAATGTCAGTGTGGGTTACCTGAATAATCCAGAGCAAACCTCGAAGGCCTTTTTTAGTTGGCAAGAACGTGGACAGACTTGGAAGGCTTACCGGACGGGGGATGCCGGACTGTTTAAGGAGGGACTCCTCTTTTACCAAGGTAGGTTAGATTTTCAGATCAAACTGCATGGATACCGGATCGAATTAGGAGAAATAGAGGAAACTCTCAGACGAATCCCGCTGGTCGATAATGTGGTGGTGTTACCCATTGAACGGCGGGGTAAAATAGAATATTTGCAGGCCTTTATCACGGTAGGTAACCCAGTGGAGGATGAATACAACACAGTTCTTGCCCTGCGGGAAGATTTACGCAAACATTTGCCGGAGTATATGATTCCCCGCCGGTTTAAATTTCTTGATAAAATGCCCATGACCCCGAATGGTAAAGCAGACCGTCGTGCTTTATTAGGAGGGTCGGAATGACGCCGTACGAGAACGTTACCTTCTTTATCTATTTACTGATACCGTTAGTCCCTGCCGTTTTGCTCGGGATGTTGGGAGTAACGGGTAGAGTGCGAGCTCATTGGGTCTTGTTTTCCACGCTCGGCATGCTCCTCATCATCGCTCGACCGCAGAGTGTGCTCTATCAGATTATTGCGTATCTACTCTATCAAGGGATTCTCATGCGGTTTTATTTGGCCTACCGAATAAGAACGCAAGGAAAAAACCGGGTCGGGACCTTTTATCTGATCACAGCGTTATCGATTCTTCCGCTGGCGGTGGTCAAACTAAACCCTAGCTTTATGGTGTTGGGTTTCTGGCAAACGGTGATCGGTTTCCTCGGAATCTCCTATTTAACTTTCCGTACGGTAGGGATGATTATAGAAATTCGTGATGGCTTGATCAAAGAGATCAGGTGGCTGGATTTCATCAGCTTTGTGCTCTTTTTCCCTACACTTGCCTCGGGTCCGATCGACCGTTACCGACGCTTCGTCACGGATCTTGAGAAAACCCTCACTCGCCAGGAGTACGGTGTACTGGCCAGCCAGGGAATGGATTACATTTTCCGGGGCTTTTTGTATAAATTCATTATCGCCTATCTGATCAATCGGTACTGGCTTGACCCTTTGAACCAGACCTTTGGATTCCTGCCAACGCTGCAATACATGTACGCCTATAGTTTTTATCTGTTCTTTGACTTTGCAGGGTACAGCGCCTTTGCCATCGGAGTTAGTTATCTCTTGGGCATTAAAACACCTGAGAACTTCGATAAACCATTTCTTGCTAAAAATATTAAGGACTTTTGGAACCGCTGGCATATCTCACTCTCGTTTTGGTTTCGTGATTACATCTATATGCGTTTTGTGCTCGATTCCGCCAAGAAAAAGCGCTTTAAAAACCGCTACACGGCATCCTACGTGGGTTACTTCCTACTTTTCGGCATCATGGGAGTATGGCACGGAATCCAACTCCAATATATCCTCTATGGGCTCTATCATGCGGGTCTTATGATTAGCTTTGATATTCTGGACCGCAAGAATAGAACTTGGAAGTTTTGGGGGCAAGGAGTATGGTGGGATTCACTGGCTGTCTTGATCACCGCTCAGTTTGTGATGTTTGGCTTCCTCATTTTTTCGGGTCGGTTAGGTTAAGAATAAGAATAAGAATAAGAAATTTACATTCATCCTCCATGTCTTCTTCCAGTTTCTTAGGTTAGATATTATATAAATAAATTTGTAAGGATTGGCATTAACCTCTTTAAGAAACGTCCCTCTGACGGGTGTAAGCTTCGTCAGAGGGACGTTTCTTGTGTGGCTTCAATCTGTAAAAAGTATATTATTATCGTGAAAAGCATGGTTGATAAAAACGAAAAACTTCGAAATAGAAGGAGTTATAGACTATTTTATAGAAAGATAGAGAGTAAGAAGTATCATTAGTAATAAAACAAGCGAGGGGGAAGAAGACATGTCAGAGAAACCCATCCGGAAGATGACGCTGTTGGTTTTTATAGTTATGGCGGGTTTGCTGCTACAGTTCTCAATTTTCCCAATGCCTAGTCAAGCAGCTAGCAATCGAATTTTCTATGTCTCTCCATCAGGTAATAATACGAATCCTGGATCGCTGGAGCAACCGTTCGCCACGATTAGAAAAGCAATCCAAGCGCTTCAACCTGGAGATACACTTCTGCTGCGGGGGGGCACTTATAGTGAACAAATAGACCTCTACAATATGAACGGCTCTTCATCAGCTTGGTACACGATGAAGAATTATCCGGGGGAAACGCCCATTTTACAAGGTAATAATAAGTTAGGCCTTGGATTAATTTTTAACAATAGCTCTTATTGGAAAATAGATGGTTTAAAAATGACCGGGTATACGGGTGCCGCGATTTATATTAAAACGGGCTCGCATCATTTTGATTTGAATCAGCTGACGATTTGGGGTTTAGATGGGCCTCAAGGAAGCACCTCTGGTACTGCGGGTATTATGGGTGAAGGTTCAAAGTATGTGACCGTGAGGAACAGCGAGATTTATAATATTGGACTGAAGTACAATCTTCCCAAAGATCACGGCATTTACATGGGGTACGGAGCTGAGTATTGGAGCTTTGAGTCCAATCGGATTCATAATAATTCTGGGGCTGGGATACAGATGTATGGTGCTCCGTATGGAAGTAGAAACTCTGTAGTAAAAAACAATGTTCTCTATGATAATCATCAATGGGGGCTTGTCATCGCTACGAATGCCACCGGCAACACGATCGAAAGCAATCAGTTTTTTGGGAACGCTGACTGTGATATCTATTTACTGGAAAATTCCACTGGGAATAGTTTTCGTGATAACTATTTTGGCTCAAATAAAGCTCACTATAATGTAGCCATGGGTAATTTGGGGTCCCAAAACAATTCCTTTAACTACAACGTTTATACGAAACCGATTAACGCCATCTTCTATGGAGGTGAGGAGAGTTTTGATTTCGCCAAATGGCAGTCTCACAACCAAGAGGCCCAAGGAAGTTTCCTCTCGAATCCTCCCTCTCTGCCACAGGGCAAAGTCTATATCTCTACCCGCCTGGCCGGGATGAATCGTTTTGCAACTGGCGAGGCAATTGCCAACGCAGCTTCCTCAAGTTCGGTGGCCAATGTGATCATCGCAGCCGGTTATAACTTTCCGGATGCCCTCAGTGGCAGCGTGCTGGCCCAAAAGCTTAATGCACCGATTCTCTTAGGAGGGCCTAGGCTTCAAGATGCGCCCGAAACACTAAACTACGTGAAGAACCACCTTCAAAGCGGTGGAACCATCTATATTTTGGGCGGTCCAGAAACTGTGACCTCTGCTCCTTATACTGCTTTAGGGTACAAGGTCGTCCGTTTATTTGGAGACAATCGCTACGATACTAACAAAGCCATTAATGATCAATTGAATGTCTCAAAGGGTACACCGGTTTTTATTGCCTCCGGTAATGGATTTGCGGATGGATTGAGCATATCGAGTATGGCAGCTCTAAAAGGTTATCCGATTATCCTGGCCGATGCCGATCAACTACCTGTTCAAGCCGTTAATACCTTAGAGACTATTAGTCCTGCAATGGTTTATATCATCGGTGGCACTGGCGTCATACCAGAGCGAGTGAGAGATCAAATAGCGGACATAACAGGTTTGGATGCCGCTAAAATCGTTCGTATCGGGGGCTATGATCGTTACGAAACATCCCTAAATATTGCGAAACATTTTGCCCTTAATACGGATACAGTTACGTTTGCGTCCGGTGACGATTTTCCAGATGCTTTGGCCGGAGGAGTCTTGGCAGCAAAGCTTAATGCACCTATAATCCTAGTGGATAGAACTGGCACACGACAAAAGGCCTATATCGACGGGGCAAACTTCACTAAACTTTACTTCTTCGGGGGCAGAGGCGTTATCCCGGATACCCTGCGCTGGAAACTAGCGCTTTAAGCCTAAGACAATATTCTTCTGTGAAAAACCCTCCCACTGACGAGTGTATCTGTGTCAGGGGAGGGTTTTTTGAAGTTCGGAAGAAGCGACAGAGAGCACCAACTTGCGTTTGAGCAAGTTCGAGAGCCATCCCTTCTCCCTCACCCGAGGATGAGTGCGCGGGATACGGAAGATGTGGTTGAGGCTGTCAGACGCATAGTGGAGCGTTTTCGACGTTAAAGATGACGGGGGGACGTTCACAATCGTTCATCCCATGCGTTTCGCAGGCCAAACTAACGCCTCAAGCTCGGGTTCCGGCGGGATACCCGGCAACTCGACATCCCTGTCTCGGATGCCGGCGTCGCACGTCGTGTGCTCCGTCCCGCCTACGCCCGAGCTTGAGGCGAAGTTTGGCAACTGCTCACGCATAGGTCTTCACTTGTTGTGAACGCCCCCCCGTCTCTAATGGGTCAAACGCTGGGCTTGGGTACGACGGTGCAAGGCGGAGGGTCGTGAAGGAAGGAGATTAATGGATGAATGAGAGATCGGCGGTAGCCTCGGATAGTAATGAGCTTGGATACTCCAGGTGGCAACTTGCGCTGAAGCGGTTGTTTGACCTTATTGTTGCCTTGATTCTCTTGGTATGCATATCTCCGATATGGCTTTTTATTGTTCTGTGGATTCGCTTTGATTTACCGGGACCGGCAATATTTACTCAGACACGCGTGGGACTTAGGGGCAAGCCCTATACCATCTACAAGTTCCGGACGATGATCCAGAATGCGGATGCCTTATTGAAGGAGAAGCTGGTTAACGGACGGGGCGAATTAACCTTGGGTGAAACGCTAGCCTTTGATCTAGAGTATGTCAGGCGCTGGAGTTTTTGGCTGGATCTATCGATTCTTTGGAAAGCCTTCTCTGTCGTCTTCTCTGGTATAGGGGCATACTATACTTATCAAATGTTGAAATAATAACAGCGAGTAATTGGGGCGAAATTGCAAAGCCTAAAGCTATAATATGAAAACGCCTTAAATTGAAACGAGTCTTAGGGGTAAACCTGGCGCTGGTGGTGGCGATCTTCTTTACCGGCAGCTTCTTCGCCGCGCGCATTGGAGGGTATCTGGAAGGCTGGATCAGTGATCCGAGCTGGCAGAAGGCATTGATCTGGGGTGGTGCGTTGCTACTGTCGCTGCCGTTTCTGATTGCCGCATATCGCAAGCTCAAGGCGCTGTCGATGCTGCTGGCGGAAATGAGCGTGAAGCCGGAAATGGCTGGGCGCCATACCCAACGTGTACGGCGGGTGATTGCCGAACTGATCCCGATTCTCTCGCTGCTGGTGATCTTCCTGCTATTGGCGGCCTTGTCGGCCAGTATTTTGCCGACCAACAAGTTGCTGGTATTGATTGCGGTGGTGACGGCCGCAGTGGCTGCCGTGCTCTGGCGCTGGTTCATCCGCATCCATACGCGCATGCAAGTGGCCTTGCTGGAAACCCTGGATAATCACAAGGACACGCCGGAGCATTGAGCGTATGTGGCGAGGGGGCTTTGCACACCGCCCCCTTGTCACTGGTTTTGGCTCAGCTTTCCAGCCACACGTCCCGCGCCCAGTGCCACACCGATTCCCATGACTCTTCGGTTACCAGTTCTTCTTCGCCGGACCACAAGACCACCGTGCCGTCTTCTTCGACGCAGTAGTAGTCGTCGCCATCCTGGCAAATCGGGATCAGTTCGCGAGGCACGCCGATATCCCAGGCATTGGCGGCGACTTCCGGCAGGTAAGTGTGGGAGCAACGTAGTGATGGCGGAAACGGCCACCGCCACCGGGTAGAGAAAGTCGCTGGTGACCTGCAAGGTCATCCCCAGCGCCGCAATGATGAAAGAAAACTCGCCAATGGTTCGACTGGAACACCATGGACTCGCTGTTCCTCGACGGATGCTCGATAGACTTCCAACTGACGTTACCATCATGCTGGAACAAGTCGCCAACCAGGCGCTTACTGGTTTGCACCCGCAGATTCTCTAGCGTCCCGGTCAGGACGATGAACAGGTTCCATCGATA
>CAKMJS010000021.1 GCA_927405585.1 uncultured Desulfosporosinus sp. | reverse complement strand
GATAGAGTTGTTAGAGAGTTAGATGCGATAAATAAGCATGGATTTAGTGTTTTGTATCTCATATCACATAAACTGGTTAAAAAATCTAATGAAGAAGGATATCTAGTGGGTTCTCGTGGCTCAGTAGGTTCTTCCTTGGTCGCTTTTTTCACTGGTATTACAGATGTTAATCCCTTAGAGCCACATTATATTTGTCCCCAGTGTTATTACTTTGAAGTAGCTAGTGATCCGTCTATAGGTGCAGGGGTAGATTTAGAAGAAAAAAATTGTCCTCAGTGTCAAGAACGTTTAAATAAAGATGGTTTTAACATACCCTTTGAAACCTTTTTAGGATTTGAAGGAGATAAGGTACCTGATATCGACTTGAATTTTTCGGGAGATTATCAAAGTAGAGCTCATCAGTATGTAGAAGAATTGTTTGGCAAAGAAAATGTATTTAGAGCAGGTACAATTTCTACGATAGCTGAAAAGACTGCGTTTGGTTTTGTGAAAAAGTATGCTGAAGCAAAAGGCGTTAATATAAGAAACGCTGAGATAAAAAGAATGGTCAAAGGAATTGCAGGTGTAAGAAAGACTACTGGACAACATCCAGGAGGAATTATAGTTTTACCTAAAGACAGTGAAATATATAGTTTTACACCTTTACAACATCCAGCTGATAATAATTCTGGGCATAGTAGTCCCCTTCTCTCCAAGTAGTAACTAAAAATACTATCCTCTATGAATCGTAACGCATGAAATCACTCCTCTCGCAAAGTCTATTTGCTAGTAGTTTCTTCCTTAATGGTTGTCGCAGGACATCATTTGAGGTACCGGCTTTTGGCATATAATTGCGTTCATCATCCTTTATGACGCAAGATGTTTTTTAACCTTCTGTTGATAAATTCCATATTGAAATTCTTGTACCATTGGCTCTGAGCCCACTTCTGCATATCTCCATACTCAACATGATTCGCATCAGCCATGATTTCTAAAAAATCTTCGTATCCCGAAATCCCCCCGACATCTTCCGGTGGTGCATTACCTTCCCCCATTAAGCAGACCGGATAGTTCTTATCATAATCAGGATTCGTACCTCTTATGGTAATTTCGTGCTCCCAGTTGTCGCCGTAATCATAACAGTAAGCAATTTTATATTGCTGCTTAGTGTAGCTCGAGAGCTTAACCTCTGACGCCAAGCACATATGGCAGTCTTGCCTTGGTTCAAAAACCTCTTCTAATTCACTAATAACGTTTAAAACACATTTGCCAGCCTCATCAAGAATATTAAAGTCATACATATGATGACTTTTCCAATCAAAAACGGCTTGTAATATTTGATGAAGTTGTTTGAAGGTAATATCTACAGGCGTAATAACTCTTCTCCACGCACTGTTCCGATCTAAATTCAGCTTAATCATTAGATCGACTGCCTCACACATTACAATCTCTTCCCCAGCAAATACCTTTAAATCAAGATTTAAAAGTTCATGTGGATATTCATAATCAGATTCCTTGTTGATTTTTATAAAGTCGTTATTCATCACTTTGGTAGCTAAGGTCTGAAAAATTCCCCTTGTGTCTAATCTATCATCATATATATTGACCCGTTCACACGCTTTATTGAGCCGCGCAACATATTTAGGACCTCTTGTCTTAGCAAACATCAAGTCTCCCGCTCTTTCTAAATACCCTTCTATGATTTCGCTCTTAATGTTCTCGTCTTTCAAGCAATTTCTAATGCCTTGGATAAGTAGTTCATTTAATCCCTTGAAATCTTTCGCTTTCAAACCATGAAGAACAAATCCAAATCGATTGCTGTCATTGACTGCCACAACTGTCTTTCGACGGTTCACAATAATTAAATGGACACTCCAACAAAATAGATCGTTTTCTTCAGTTCCTTTTTCAGGCACTATCCCCAACTCATCCTGTAGTTTTTTCGTACAGCATATTTGCATTTCTTTCCTCCATATCGCACATAAGTCCAGGTCCTCACTTCTGTCCCACTTTTCGTGACAATCCATTAAATACAGAAGTAAACTCTTCTTCCACGCTCGTAAAATCTCTTTGGGTGAAATTACTAAAACGTCCTTACCGCTCAATTTATCCTCATAATACGTCTCGGTTCCTCTCGGCTTCGTCGAGCGCTCAGACGACCCATGAATTCAATTAATGGTAATTTTTTATATTCCTAAACTTTCATCTATTATAATTACCTCCGCTTCAACACCTTTCATCTTCTTAAGATGAATATTCAATGTATTACATATCCTGTCAGGGCTTGAGCAATTATAGCAGCGATCACCCTTAACTGCACAAGGAGTTTTATAACCAAGACGCTTTGCATTTTGGGGAGCAGCGATGTTACGAGCACGCCATATAGCCTTTTCAAGAGTAGGTTCAATTTTATTTATCCCAAATACAAAGATAACTTTATCATGTCCGAATAATGAGCCTGCAACTCGATTTCCAGTCCCATCAATGTTCACTAGTTCACCCGTTTCCGCTGCTCCATTGACTGATGTGAAAAACACCTCGGTCAAAAGTGCTTTTTGAGCAATTTCCTTGAATTCAAATCCAGAACATTTTCCTGGATCTACCACTGAATTATGCTTCGATAAGAGTTCTGCAAGTTTCATTGATGCAAGCGTTGCCGAATCTCCAAACCCAACGGACTTCCCGTTAATATTTGCATCGACATATTCCGCTGCCGCTGTCGAGGTTTCAAAAAATAAAACCTTATAACCATTATGTTTCAATGATTGAATAATTTTTTCGCACTTCATTGCTGCACTCCTCCTTTTTGATAAAATTCATAATCTGTAAAAGTTAACCATACACCATTGGAGCATTGTATATTTCTTTTACAAGCGCGAAGGTGAATTAGTCCTTAACTAACATCATAAACCATCTGTAAATCCACTCTCTTATATCCGCACAAGCCAAGAATGTCATAAGTCATTCGAAGGGTCCTCACAATGTTCGAGGAGCTAAAGACATTCATACCAGATAACTTCTCAAATCTCACATAGTCAGGAAACGCTTTGCTGTCATAGGTAAAACGCGATTGTTTTCGAAAAGGATACTTAGAATCAAGATTGTTAGCCCCCAGCATTTACAAGAAATACATTAATAATGTATTTTTCGCTAAGAACATACCTCAATCCTTTTTTTGGATTTACTAAATAATGGTGCAATGATTAACTTCTTGGCGCAGTGAGGGGATGCATAAAAAAACTCACCTATAACCAATTTGATAATTCCCCTACACAACAATTGCGCAGGGGAGAAACTGATATTTATTTACAACTCTAACCCACCCAGCAAATCACTTAACTACCCCAGAGCTTCTTTACCAAGCCGGGACACCCTTCCCCAATACCGGGCGCTTATTTCAGAAGAGAGCCAAGAATAAGCAGTTGAGTTTTATAACCCTTTCGGACAAGCAACATAATATATATTCCAACGCGATAACAGTTTCCTTCGTGGTATTAATAAATTATATTGAGAAAGTACCCATTATCACTATCTATCTTGCATTTTTTTGATATAATAATAATATACATATACCATAGCAAATACTTATAGAAGAAGGGGAGCTTCATTCTCAAAAACTTGTTAAACGTGAAAGACACCCGTTTCTTTTAAATGAGTGGTGCAATTAAAAAGGAGGGAGTTCCATGAATAATATTATTATCAATGACGATGAGTATATGGACTGTTGGGTTGTATACTATGACGCCTAGAAAAGTATTTATTTGGGGCTTTAACAGAACTCGGCCCAAAGGTCGCCTAAACCAATAGTTTAGGTCAATCTGGGAATGATCGGGGCGGGTGGAATACGAATACTTTCCGCATCAAAAAATTATATAGTTAGAGAATAATATTCTACGCCTTCAGAAATTGGTCTTTCCAGTTGAACTTATCTAATATATGTAATGAGGTTGGGCTTCCTGTCCTGTGCCTTGTCAGCGGAAGCGTTCTTACACCCTAGCACAACCGAATAGTAAGGCTTATAGCCCTCAGGTATTTTCAGTTCTTTTCTCTATTCGGCTCCTTGTGGTGAATTAAACACGTAAGCGAGAGAAAAAGCACCTTCGTATTTCGGGTTAAAACAACACGTCAAATGGCTAGAAAAAGCAGAAAATGAAAACAGGCAAATTGGCTGTCAGAGAGGCATTTAGACAAAAATGGAGAATATTGTTTTGATGAACTTGTCATACCAACCCCTAAAACATTAGTATCAGGATTGTTAAAAATTATAAATCTCGGCACTTGACAAGAAACTTAATTTAAGTATAATAATCACATAATCACTTAATTGATCAAAGATTCCGTGCTATAAACTTGTTGGTAGCTAGGTAAGTTTCAATTCATCGAAGGTTCCAGCAGTCAATTAGTTAAGGAAGATGCTGAAAATTTTCCCGCAAAGTTCCTCTTTAGTTAAGTCTTTATGAGTCAGGTTAGTTAGTCAAGTTCATATGAGTTAGGTTAGTTAGTTGAGTTTGTATGATTCAGGTTAGTTAGTCGTGTTTATATTAGTTAGGTTAGTTAATCGAGTTCGCATGAGTTAGGTTAGTTAGTCGAGTTTGTATGAATTTAGGTTAGTTAGTCGTGTTTGTATGAGTTAGGTTAGTTAATCGAGTCCGCATGAGTTAGGTTAGTTAGTCGAGTTTGTTTGATTTAGGTTAGTAGGAACTTTGCGGGATTCAATTTTTAGAAAAAGGTCACTTAATGAGTGGCCTTTTTTTATTATGAGGTTCTATTTTGTTCGGACCCAAAAGGATAGGGTAGTACCGGAATCCGTGCAGAAACTCATTGATCTCTTTAATCTTTCCACAAATTGCATAGGACTGTTTACTAAGTCCTTTTCCTAAAACCTGTCTGCCCCATCAGGACGAATATCCTCTGGTTTGATTTTTAAACCTTTGCTTCAACTCATCCTTTAATTATATTACTTAATCCGTTCTCTTTCGACTTCCGAGGCAACCCCATATGGGGGGGCGTTTCGCCAAATCAATAAACAATTACGCGAAATATCCCCTATACCGTACTATCATTTATGCGTAATAGTGCGACCCCCTGGGAGTCTAAAAAAGTCATCTATCCTCGTCCAAGGGAACATAAAACTCACTAACAAAATTCTTTAAAACCCTAAAAACCCCTGATACCAAGTTATTTCCGCTCTATCACCACGACTACCTCGACATGCCCTGTCACCCCAAAAGTGCTATATTAATTATAGTCATTTTGGCTGTGCCAAGGCGTCTGGATAGCCCATTGCCCCCTGCCCTTGTCGCAGCCGATAAATATTCCTATAAATTTCCCAGAATGACAACAGAGCTGAATAATAACTTTACATATTAATGATGTAAAGTTATTATTCAGCTCTACAATTACTTCAGAAAACTTTTCCTATATAACCATTTCGTAATTTTACAATATAAAGGTCCTTAACTTTCAGACTACTTAAACATTGGCAAAATATAAACAACCAAAAGCACTGCCGTCAAAACTTTTATCAATACTCAATTTTTCGATTTCAACTTTCTTATCGTCATCCTTTATGAAATCACCTCTATTCTAGATTGTATTAATTAAAACTGAGGTTCGGCCGGACCAGAACCTCAGTTTTATTACCACTTCCCTGTATTAGTTTTTAACCCTCAGAGTGCCCCTTGTTATCATTAATAAATTCTTTATATTCTACTTGGGCTTTATCTTTGCTGTAACCATATTTTTGTTGAAGAATACCAACCAACTTTTCTGTCTTGCCGTCTATTTCAGTAATGTCATCATCTGTAAGATCTCCCCACTTCTCTTTCACACTACCTTTTAGCTCTTTCCATTTACCTTTTAGAATATCTTCGTTCATTATTGAATCCCCCTTTAATTTAATGTCGCGCCTATTGCGAGGAAATTTCTATGTCTTCGGCCAAGTTTCTTAGGCT
Source organism: uncultured Desulfosporosinus sp. (assembly GCA_927405585.1). Taxonomy (GTDB): domain Bacteria; phylum Bacillota; class Desulfitobacteriia; order Desulfitobacteriales; family Desulfitobacteriaceae; genus Desulfosporosinus. The sequence goes on along the minus strand of CAKMJS010000021.1, from coordinate 7,266 downwards.
ATTGCGATGTCCATGCAGTCCTGTCTCATAATGACGAGTTAGCAAACACCGAGTACAATATCTGTTGGCTAAAGCGCCCTCTTCCCTGATATGAGGTTTATCACTATTACAACTAAAGCAATTACGAGAAGGATATGAATTAATCCGCCCGCAGTATACGAAGTGACCATACCAAGAAGCCATAAGATCCCGAGAATAACAACAACTGTCCATAACATGCTTTATCATCCTTCCTTTATTAATGTTGCACGTTATTTGTGCCAACTTAATTCCCCATTTAAAGATTGTTTTTATAATAACATAAACTTATGACTTTCCTATTACTTTTCCATATCTGACGGGGTTGCTGACAACTTTTTCGTTGTTGTCAGCAACCTCGCCCCCTTGTCATTAAATTTCCAGGTTTATTCATTAAATTCATAGAACGATTAAGTTTTATGTTGAACTATCATATTATATAGATGTAGTCTCATTAAGGAATACAAATAACGTATACTGTGACCGCCTACGATAGTAGGCGGTCACAACAACATATTTCCTCTATCCTCAACCCACTCCTCAATTCAAAAACAAAATGCATTGGTGTGAGAATTTCTATCTTCTCAACCAATGCATTAAATATTTCTTCGTCAAACTCTTCAAGCAGCGAATCCCTGCTATTTATCGCCTCTAGGATTTCATCAAACCTTTGTTTCAACCCATCCTTTGACTCGATTACCTTATCAATATCCAGTTGGCAAGTCGTGGAATGGATCTGATTCCACCATTGTAGTGTTTTTCTCTTCCGCTAACACATTTTGCTCTGCGCCTAAACTAGTAGAGTTGGAATAGATAGACATTGCCCAAAAGATACATCCTATCCCTAAGACCATAAATCCTAGGGAAAGGACAGTAACTAGGGAATGCTTGCGACCGAATCGTTTCACGTTAGTTGAAACGCTTTCGGCTTCTCCAACCTACTGCTCCAACTAATGTTAGAGCAACTCCGATCAGAAGTAACTGATACATAGGTGTCGAGGTTTTTGGAAGTTGCCCGCCCGTAACAGTTTCTGACACTGCTTTTACATCGGTAACAATCGGTGTTACCACTACTGGTGGCGTTACTACTGGTGGAGCTACTACCGGTGGAGCTACAACTGCTGCAATATCATCGTTCGTAATCGTCACGGTCTTGTGATCACCGGGTGCTAGCGTGATCTTGCCATTAGAATCACTATCCCCGCTATAACTCACGGTATATCCAGTAACAGTGTCTTCACTAACTACATAATTACCCGCTGCTAAAGTGTAGGTAGTTCCAGGTGATTCAACACCCGGTGCTGGACTTTCGACAACGTCGTTCCCTGAAGTCTTCACGTGGATGTTAAAGTTCGCAGCAACAGCTGTTCGACCATTATCATTAATAACATGCTTAATTACATTCAGGGTGGCTGTGGCCGGGGCCGGAACCGTGGTGGTCTCACAAATCCCATTTGTGATGGTATTATTGTCTAGCGTGACCGCGCCATTCCGTGCCAACAACTGTCCTTGCACCGTCGCACCAGTATTCGCGGTAATGGATGTCATGGCAAATATATGTCCCACGAAATGAGAGTTTGTTCCTAAGGTCGCGGAACTTCCGACCGGCCAAAAGGTACGGCAGAACCGAGCACTATTGATGAGATTTACCCTACTATTTGCTGCAGTGATGAGCGTAGAGGCAGTCTTAAATACGAAGACACCATCGGGGTCGCCCTGAGCGTCAAGTGTGAGAGTGCCCGTTATCTGAAAAGTTCCATCGGCTGAATCGTAAGTGCCAGGAGTCAACGTAGTCCCACCAAGTTCAGTCGGAATACGAGAAACAGGCAATCGTCCGTTAGCATCGTCATATGCAATTACCAAGTCATCCTTGGCCAATTTTGCGACAGTATCCGCTAGGTGAACAGTTCCGCTCACTGATACATTCGCTTGCCCTGTGAACACTGTACCAGGATACAGCCCGACATCTCCACCAACATCTCCATTGATTGTAGAATTTCCGGTATTGGTGATTGTCGAGCCAGCCAAAACAGCAAAACTGGAAGTTGTGCCTAGGTTTACGGACGGTTGGGCCGCCATAGTCATTGTAGGTACCGCCATCATTCCTAGAAGAGATAGTGTTAGTTGTAATGAAATAAATTTCTTTCTACTAAGTGTTTTCATAATACCTCCTATTATCTTAAATCAGCTATACAATCACTCCAGAGAATTCTTCTATATTTAACTTTGTTTCAACGGGAAAGCTATATTCGTTAGCTGAAGCGCCCTCCTCCCTGAAATTAAGTTGATTCACAAAGATTTATTTCTAATTCCTTCCTTGATTAACATTCCTCACCAGATTGCAAAAATCCTTTTTTTTCAACAAATATTTTCCTCCACCTCATCCCACTCTTCTATTCAAAAACAAAATGACTTAATCGCATGCCTTAAATTGGGGTAGGATCCCCTCATCTCTACTGGCAAAACTACTATGAAATGATAAAATGCACACCCCATATTGAGAATCGTTTAGCATTAGCAAATCGTTTTACTTTTGGAGAATCGTTGAACATTTGGTAGCTAACTATTAATCATTCCATCCCCGGTTCTCCGTGCAGAGGTCGTCCATCCAGCCTTCGTCATAGGTTGATCCGTCACCCTTGTACGGCACGGCACGAGGTTTGCCCATTTTATATAATTTGCACGACTTGGGCCCGTAGCAAAAACTCTCGAATCGGTACTTCTTGCTCACACCCCAGTCATATTCAATATCGACCGCCGACATCGTCGCCCAAACACATTGAAAGCATTTGCCTTTGTAACTACTGGCACTCAGCATTCTTGCGCCACGCCATTCATAGGTTGCTATTTCGGGTGGCTCTATCAAATATGGCGGCGGAGTGGTTTCAGCTTGTTCTGCCTTATTTGTAAGTTTCAAGCCTCCGGCGCGGTAGTAATCGGCATAGTCGCTGACATCATACATTTTCGTCCATGCGGTGCCTCTAGCCTCATCGCCAATGCGAAAGACTAGTTTTTTCTGTTGCTTTTCCGAGATGGCAACAGAAAACCGAGCCGTAATCCCACTCGCTTCGCCGTCAAGGAAAAGATTGTAGCCACGATGATAGTGGGTCCGGTTATCTAGTCTATACCGCCACACGGTCGTGCGTGGCTGGACAGACACTATTGTGCCCCGCCATTCAATTTTCTCTCGTTCATTAACCGTCATTTTCGTATCCTCAATTTCGGCTTTAATCAGGTCGTAGCTGCTTCCGACCATACGCTTTATCTCCTCAAAATCACCTGTAAAACTTTTGCTGCAATCTTAGGAACTCGCTTTATTACGACTTTCTCTATTACGACACCGCCATCATTGGATTTGCCCTCCAAGTAATTTGTTGAATTTTCGTTTTTGTCATTTTATGATTTCATTGTATCGTTATTTCTAGTTATTGTCATTAACAAATAGTTTTCAATCTTATGCAACAAAAATTGCCGACTTGATTGTATATACACAACCATGCCGGCAATTTATTGTCCTTGTTATCCAAGTATCTCTTGCAGTTCATATAGCTTAAGTTCTTACCAGTACCCCAGCAAGAGCGTTGAAGCTTTGCACCACAGTTATAGCAAAATAACATCCCCGAAAAAGGATACTTGCAGCCATATTGATTTTTACCCGTAGTTGAATAGCCACGAATGGATGACCTTCTTCTAAACTCTGCTTGAACGGCTGCAAAATCCTTGTTTGATATGATCGGTTCATGGCTCTCAGATACATAATAGCTTTGGAGAACGGTACCAATATTTGATCGCAGTTACAATACAAGGTGTTAAATAGCTTCACGAAAGCTGAATGTACCTTCTCCTCAACAATTCCTGTTGTTTTACATTCCGTGCCATCTTTATAATGAGCACAACACCAAGTTACATATTTCTTGTAGCGATTACTTCCTGTTTGATATCTGGTAAGCCTACAGCCGCATTCCCCGCAGATAGCTTTGTTAGAAAACACATAGCGATTACATTATTTCGAGAGGGCTTTTTGAAAAAGCACAGAAAGTATTGGCACAGAGGCGAAAACAGTACGGTATTGATATGAATAATACCCAAAAGTATACTATTTCATATCACCGATAATACCGGCTTAACTAATGGTTCCATACCACACCTCCGCTACTCAGAAATTTTTCCTTCTATTATAATTGTCAAAATGGCGCCCTATCTAAAGTACATCTCCGACACATGCATTAGGCGCAATTCGTTCATGAATTTCCAAATAGTAAAGCCGCTACTCTTGTATATAGTAGCGGCCCGAGTTAAATAACTTGCGTGTCTGAGGGTATTACTTAAAACAACCTCATTCTAAATCATCCTCGTGTCATTACACGTTTGCTCATGAATCTATATATGACCCTGGGCGATCCGATGATTTCTAAGATAATTCTGCGATTTCATTGGAAAGGTACGTGTATATACCATCACTCTTACCTTGAGCGGCCTTATACATTCCATTGGCCACAGTTTTAGCTTCTATTGGCTTGTATTTTTTTAGTGTGCCAACGAATACAAATGAAATTGCTTTGGTCAAAAATGACGACACCGATTCGCCAAAACGAAACTCGTTTCTATCTCCAAGTAATAATGATGGTCGGAAGATATGTAAGGACTTAATCGATATCTCCTTAAGCTTTTGTTCGAGAAACCCCTTCATACGAGAGTAGAAAACCGATGACTTAGGGTTCGCCCCCATTGAACTGATGATAAGAAATTTTTCAGCCCTCATTTCCTTTGAAAGCCTAGCTATTTCCAGTGGATATTCAACATCAACCTTTTTAAATGCCTCTTGACTCTTAGCTTTCTTTATCGTTGTTCCCAAACAACAAAACACATCGTTAACTTCAAAGCAATCTTTATGCCGAGACAGATCTTCAAACTCGATCACTCGCTCCTCTAGTTTAGGATGTTTTAAGTCGAGAGACTTACGGACGAAGATTATTACCTTTGAATATTCATTGCCCTTCAATAAGCAATTGAGTAGTTCGCCACCAACTAACCCGCTTGCCCCAAACAACAGAGCCGATTTGTCTACCATTGGAAATTCCTCCTGTCCCATTTTCGATCTGTGATATATACCGTTATTATGGCTATGAACTCCAGCTATACACGTTCCCTTTTAAGAACTTCGAGCACCTTCTGTCTAAATGGTTCAAATGATTATCCTTTATTCCCGTAATACATTAGCGGTAATCTCAGATCCTACTGTCTCAGCATAAACCATTTGCATTAATATACCTTGCTTATGTTTTTCTGGAATGGTTCTGAATCCGTTTTCATGATCGATCATTCCAGTACCCGCCAAGCAAAGTGCATCAATAATATCATCTAAACATTTCTTTAGCTTATTGTCATTGCTAACATCTAACAGCCTGTTTTTATATCGAGCAATATTACGCAGAAACTCATCTATCTCTTTAATTTTTCTATCATTTATTTACCTGTACTCTTCAGAAAAAATGATTGAATCTCATCCATCAAATCTCTGTTTAAGTCTTGGGCTAAAGCTCGATCTATTTCCGAGTAAAAATCTTGTTTGACTTCATGTGGGATGTTGTGTTCATAACGATCATAAAGTTTACGATATGCAATATTAATTTCTTCAATGTAATCCATGCCGGCATTGGAACGAAACAGATTGTTATGTCCACTACGTCCAGGCTCACTTAGCGATATGGTTCTGACCTTAGGATTGGTAATCGCATCTAAATTTGAAATAATGGAGCTGCCCTCATAGGCAACTAACTCATCTTCTGTGCCGTGGATAATAAGAACCGGAACATTTGATCGATTGATGGCATCGACTGCATTCAAAGAAGCTGTTTCTCCAAACAGAATTCTTTGATATAGCCATAAATATGGGTATTGTATGTTAATAAAACCACCCATCATGCTCCGACCTTGTTCTATAATCATTTCCATAGAACTATTTGCACCAGATACTGTAGCAACACCCGCAATTTCATAATTATAGTGCAATAAATTAGCGACTGCGTAACCCCCCCAGCTGTGACCAAATAATAGAATTGGCAGAGTAACAAATTCCTCCTGTGTGTTTATATGAGTCAATGCTGCATCCAAATCGATCAGCGCTTGAGGAAAGCCCTTTGTTGTCTTGCCTTCGCTGTCAAAACTACCCGTTGCATCATAGGCAAAAACACGCCACCCCTGATCCACAAAATATGTGATTTGAGACAGATAGCTATCTGCTCCTCCTCCAAGACCATGAGCCACGACTACAAGCCCTTGCTCTTGATTCAGGCCATACACATATCCTTGCAAACGATTATTGCCCGATTTGAAACTCACTAAACTTCTTGGATACTGCTCTTCAAGATCTTCGTATCTTAGACCTGCTGTAACCGTCGTATCATGTCTTTCATATCTGGGAAATTGTCCATTGTAGATAAACATTACAATAACCATAGAAATGATTGAAAAAAGCACAATGATTCCTACAATACTCAAACCGACAAATTTGATTGTTCTCTTTTTTCCCCACTGTTGTATTTTCATAATATCCCCCATTATTAAAAAGTCCGAAAGCTGACGACCTTCCCTGTCCCTTCTTACACTGGCTTAGGAACTAAGTCACCTAACAATATTAACAATTCGACAAGTATTTACCTTATACCTTTATGCACAAACTTCGGAGGTGCGAATATGTCGCAGGGACGGGGTTACTGACAACTCTTTCGGTGTTGTCAGTAACCCCGTCCCTGCGACATACCTAACCCCGTCCCTGCGACATTCCCAGTCCCTGTGACATACCCCAAATTCTATCTCCATCCTTTAACTGACAGACAAGACAAGTCCCTTTGTCCGTTTGGCCAGCTCAAGCAGGGTTTCTTTGTTCTATTAGGCTCAGGACAAAGAACCTGTCCCCTTGTCTGTTATCCAGGCATCATGCTCATATCCACGTTCACCCCAATAGCCAATATGATCTTCTTCAATTAACTCAATTCGATTCAGCCATTTGACCGATTTATAGGCATACATCTTTGGAATGATCAATCGAACGGGACCCCCTAAATCGTTTGGTATGGGTTTCCCATCGTGTAACACTGCGACAATGACGTTGCGATTTAAAAACATCCTATGTTATGGTTCGGCGGAAGAAAAGCCGTACGACAAAGCGCGGGCATGGATATTTAAAAACATCCTATGTTATGGTTCGGCGGATCAATGCGATAGAACCAGGACTCCTGTTTTTAA
>CAKMJS010000020.1 GCA_927405585.1 uncultured Desulfosporosinus sp. | reverse complement strand
CCGTGAAGAATTGCGGAATGACCGATCGTGACATAGTCATCAATGATGACAGGTTGATTTTTGTTTACATGGATCACTACTAAGTCTTGAATATTAGTATTCTTTCCAATACTGATTTTTGCTAAATCCCCTCGAATTACTGAATTATACCATACACTGGATTGCTCACCGATCGTTACATCTCCTATTACCTTACAGCCGTCCGCCAGAAATACGCTTCTAGCAATTTGTGGTGCTTCGATTGGTTTGCTTGTATTGATTGTGTTGCTTGCGTTAATTGCTTCATTTAGCACTTTGCGTCTCCTCCGTTTCCTAACTCGATGTACCATTTTAGTTGGACGAGTTTATTATACTGGAGAAGAATCTGAAAGGCTAGTTATACTAGATCAGGCGAATTACTCAGAAGTTAGGTTCTAGTGTTCTAGGGAAGAATCTATGTTTTGCAGTTGAGATAGTTTGCTTTTGAACCATTCAGTATGGAGATTTTCATCGATGAAGTTGTACTCAAGCAGTTTTATCAGTTCACTACCAGCGTGCTCTTTTTTTTTAAGGGTATTAATCAGCTCCTTATAGTCTTTCATGGCTTTTTGTTCGATCATGATGTTGATTTTGAGTACCTCCTCTAACCCAGTCAAGCTAATCAGTTTCCCTGCGAAACTTCCGATTATCGGAGATAGAACATCCCCTAAAAGGCTGGGGTTCGCTCCGAGTTCTTTAATTTTGTGGGCAAGATTGTCCACATGCTCTTGTTCGATGTAGGCAATGCGTTCAAAGACTAAACCCGTGTAATGTTTATTGAAGGATGAGCTTTGAGAGGTGTACAAATCGACTTGATTACGCTCTAAGCTATAAAACCAGTTGAGATGTGTAATTAATTGTTCTCTCTTCATTCTCGTAGCAACTCCTTTGAAAAGGTTTAACTATAGCATGGTTTTTTTAAGTCGCTTTATGTAAATAAGCTGTACCTCTCTCCACAAATTCTGAGGAAAGGGGTTTTTCGCTGATTTAAGGGTGAAAAAGAACGAAAACCAATAGTATTATGTTCTACGCATTTATATTAGTGGAAAAGATGAAAGTTTTGACACTTTTGCCAGAAGGGAGGAAGGAATACACAGTCGCACGTCGAAAATACTCTTAACAGTATTATTTTTTAATTAGTAATTTGGAATACCGAGGAGTGTTTACATGTCAGAGATGTCTTGTCCAATTCAAGACTGGGAGCAGGCTATAAAGCAAATCAAGTCTGTAGTAGCTGCTCGGATTAAAGTTAATAATCAAGGAGAAATCGAAGAAGTTCACATTCTGGCTGGTTCAGGACGAGCTCCTAAGCAAATCGTCAGGGATGTAGAATCAATTCTGGTAGCTCAATTCGATGTGCAAATTGACCATAAGAAAATCAGTGTAGCCCAAGTGGAAGATGATGAGGACGGAACCTTCGCCATAGTAGAATCAACGCGCCCCAAATTAGTTGGGGTGACACTCAGAACCGTTAACGGCATGGCTGATGTTAAAGTTGAACTGTTAACAGGAGACAAGATTATTGAAGGAACCGCCCAAGGGCCGAGCTCGGCTCACAATAAGTTGAGACTGTTCGTAGAGGCGACCCTGAAAGCACTTTCCCCACTCACCTTAGATAAATTCCTATTTGTTGAGGATGTTGGAATTAGTCAATTTACCAAGCATCAAATTGCGCTAGTCTCCATAACCTTGATCACTTCAGGGGTAGAACAATCCTTAACTGGATCTGCAGTGGTACGAAACGATGATCGCGAAGCTGTCGTGAAGGCGACTCTTGATGCCGTCAATCGAAAACTGTGGTTCTCCAACGGAGATTAACTAGCTAACTTTGGCCGACTTACCAAACAATTAGATTTGAAACTCTGTTTTAATCCTACTTAGCGAAGCGGAAAAAACAGCGGAACGGAAAACGAGCGAAGCGGTTAAACTGTCCCTTTGATAAAAAAATGTCAAGGAGGTTTACCGCAAATGAGCAAAATTTATAAAGCTATTACTGTTCTCGTTACTCTCGTTCTCGCAGGTGGCGCTACCTATAGGTGGTAGAACGTATAACTTAAACTCAGAGTTTTTGTTGACAGCGTTCTTACCAACTGCGAAACCTTTGAATCTGGTTGTAAGAAGTCGGCCAAACTATATAAGAGGTGGCTAATGGAAAAACTGTCAATGAAGGTTAAACTATTCCTTGCTATTATAACTACCTCTGCCACATTGGTTTTAGGGTGGAATGTTATTCGTACTGATTGGAATCATGAACTATTAATTCATCTGATAGTATTTGCGATCCTCGCGATCTGCAGTGAATCCTTACCAGTTGCTCTTCCAAAGGGAGGATATGTGACAGTTAGTTATCCAATTTTTCTCACCTCACTGATCTTGTTTCCTTTGGGAGTAACACTGACAGCAATGGCGCTATCGGGTCTGTTAATCTTTGGAAAGGTTGCTTCGGAACAACCGTTTTATAAGCGGGTGTTTAATGCGTCACAATATGTTTTGTCCTTAGCGACCGCGTATTGGGTTATGAATTTTTTCAATTCTTCTCCAATTCAATTCGATTCAATATCCCTTATATTATATTTAGTAGCAGCCTTTGTTTATATGATAATGAACATGACAATTATTGCCATTATAATAGGCATGGTTTCTAATAAATCACCTTGGTCAATATTTGTCAGTAATATTCGTTGGTCTGTGCCAAATTTTATAGCACTCGTTCCTCTTGGATTTTTATTAACTCTGCTCTATAAAAACTGGGGTGCACTAGGACTCCTCCTGCTCTTTATCCCACTTTTAATTTCTCGCCATTCTTTTCAACTTTATATCGACATGCGAGAAAATTATCTTAATACGGTAGAGGCTTTGGTCCAAGCACTTGAGGCTAAGGACACATACACAAGCGGACATTCTGCAAGAGTCGGGAAGTTTGCAGTTGCTATCGCTGAAGAACTCGAAATGAGTGACGACAAGATAGAGTCCCTCAAATACGCCGCAGTTCTACATGACGTAGGTAAGATCGGTGTAAGCGAAATAATCCTTAATAAAGAGGGTAAACTCCTAGATTCAGAATGGGAAGTCATTCGCAGTCATCCCGTCATGGGGCAAACAATTATTAAAAGTATTAAATTTTTGTTTGATATTGGACAAGTGGTACGCCATCACCACGAGCGTTTTGATGGGAATGGCTATCCAGATGGAATCAAAGGCGTAGATATTCCAATAGAATCCCGAATCATTGCCGTGGCAGATACTTATGATGCGATTACTTCAGATCGGAGCTACCGAAAAGGCAGTACTCATGACGAAGCCCTTGCAGAACTCAAAAGAGTCGCAGGATCGCAATTAGACCCAGAAATAGTAAAAATATTTTGCAAAGCGGTTACATATGAAATGGCAGCACGGACGGAAGATGCTGATCATGGACAAATTGCAGAGTCATTAGGTTAGCTTAAGAGGTGTAGCATGCTCATAGAAACGCTAATTTTGGCATTCTTCATAAGTCTTATAAGCGGTGGAAAAATAAGTCGTCTCGGAGAGTTCGTTCTCCGAGAATTTTGGCTGGTTCCGTTGGCGCTATTGATACAAAGTGGAGTTTATTGGGCAGCCGTGCGAGGGATTGGGTTAGGCCCAAGTTGGGTAAGCCCAGTGCTGGATACAGGGTCCTATTTTTTATTGTTAATTTTCACGTTGCGTAATATCTCTCTACCTGGTATGCGCTTCATCACCTTGGGAATTTTACTTAATGCCCTCGTAATTGGGTTTAATGGAGGAGTAATGCCAGTCGATCCGTCGTTACTTCCGGAGGCCAGTCGTAACGCATTACAAGGGGGCCAGGGAACTCACGGGTTGATGACTTCCTCGACCCATTTGAGCTTTCTAGCGGATGTACTTTATATAGATCTATGGGGTCTGAGAAAACAAATGTTCAGTGTTGGGGATGTATTGATTGATATAGGAGTTTTTCTCCTAGTTTATAAGACGATGAAATACCCTCAAAGAGTTGACCTATTTTCATTTAAGAAAGTAATTAGATAACACAAGGGATTGGGAAGTTGTAATTAAAGTGTGTTATTAAAATGAATTATAAAATGTAAATTGACAAAGGGTCTGAAGCACACTGTAAAATAAACCAGTTTGCTACAGACCCTTTTCATATTAGAAGTATTGATTATTGGGGTGAGGGTACCCTTTTACTTGACGAATGTTGTAATAACTCTAGGAAATTATAATTTTATATACTATCACGCTTTCCGTTCACAGCCTTGCAATAAATCTCGTACTACTTCTCCAGCAATCAGCAATCCTACAACGGAGGTAACAAACGAAATACTTCCAGGGATTTGGCGTTTCACCGCACAGTGAGCATCTCCGCTAGGACAGATACAGTTTGTTTGGCAATTGGCTTCCGAGGAGAGCGGAGTAAGAGGAAGATCAGGGGTAGATACGACTTTAACCCCTTTGGTAATCCCTTCTTTGCGCAGTAATTTGCGTACTGCCTTGGCTAGAGGATCCCCGCTGGTATTGGAGATATCTGTTACCCGGTAGTTCTCTGCTGTAAGGCGGTTTCCGGCACCCATGCTAGAGATCAAGGGGATATTGCGATGCAAACATTGTTTGACAAGACTTACTTTGCTGGACACAGTATCAATTGCATCGACGACATAATCTAGCTTCCGTCCAAGCATACGTTCTGCCTCCGCGTCAGAATAAAACTCCTTAATCACTTCGACGTTGGCCTCGGGATTGATTTCTAAAACACGGCGTTTCATGACCTCGACTTTGGCTTCACCCACCGTGGAGCGGAGAGCGTGTATTTGGCGATTAATATTAGTTAGACAAATATCATCAAAGTCAACCAAGATTAAATGACCTATGGCTGCTCGGGCCAGAGCTTCCACTGTGAAAGATCCTACCCCTCCAATACCAAAAATTATGACCGTGCTCTGGCGGAGCTTTTCCAAACCACTATTTCCGATAAGAAGTTCTATTCTAGAGAATTCGTGTTGCATGATGGCCCCTCGCTTATACACTTATAGATTTTAGTATGTATAGTTTACCATAACATAACCATTATCCAAAAGGCAGTGGGACAAGGGGACAGGTTCCTTGTCCCAGTCTTTTCGGACCGGTCGCAACTGGGGATAGGGAACCTGTCAGGCTGTGTGATAATCCAAGAACGTAGTTTAAATGAAGTATGAAGTCCCACATAGGGTTTAATATACTCATACAAAAGAGGAGCGTGGGACATATATGGCTTACAAAGGGAGCGAGAACCGTCCCTTCTCCCTGTTCTCCCTGAGTCATCGAGGTATAAAAAGAAAAGGGACTACCTCTCATAGAAATCCAATTGCTATTTTGAGACAGCCCCCGGCCCGGGTCGCGCGCAGTGGGAATTATATTTTCCGGCGTTTCGTAAAGCTAGTGTGAAGTAATTGACGCGCTTTTTCTCCATATGGTTCGCCAATGAAATCTTTATATAGAGCGAGGACTGCCGGATTTTCGTGTGACTTTCGCAAAGGCTTGGAGCGGTCTTCTTGATATATGGCGTTAGCACGGGCTTTGAGAATATCAACATTCCCATGGTGATAGGGTTGTCCTCCTCCACCGATGCATCCACCAGGGCATGCCATGATCTCAATCGCGTCATAATGGGCTTCTCCCGCTTGAATTTTTTCAAGAATGGATCGAGCATTCCCTAGACCATGGGTGACAGCAATCCGAAAATCGCGATCACCGATAGGGATTACGGCTTCTTTAATCCCATCCATTCCACGGAGAGCCTCAAACTCAACTTTCTCAAGCGTCTGACCCGACAACCACTCATAGGCAGTCCGCAGAGCTGCTTCGATCACACCGCCTGTTGTCCCGAATACCACCGCAGCACCCGTCGATTCCCCTAAGGGATGATCAAAGTCTTCTTCTTTGAGGTGGTTAAAATGAATACCAGCCTCCCGAATCATACGTGACAGTTCGCGGGTCGTGATGACAATGTCTACATCTGGGATGACCTTGCTTTGGCCAAGTTCAGGGCGTGCCGCTTCGTATTTTTTTGCTACGCAGGGCATCACAGATACAACGGTGATCTTTTTGGGGTCGATCCCATAGGTTTCTGCGTAATAGCTCTTAGCCAATACACCTAACATTTCATGGGGGGATTTACAGGTCGAGGGTACGTCCAATAAATCGGGGAATTGATGTTCGAAGAATTTGACCCAAGCAGGGCAACAACTCGTGAGCATTGGAAGGCGCCCGCCATGTTCTAGGCGGTGAATCAGTTCAGTAGCTTCCTCCATAATCGTAACATCCGCTCCGAACTCGGTATCAAAGACACGATCGAAGCCAAGTCGCCTGAGTGCAGCAACCATTTTTCCCGTTACAATCGTACCCGGTTCTAACCCGAATCCTTCCCCGAGTGCAACCCGTACAGCGGGTGCTGTTTCCACAATCACGAAGCGGTTGGGATCGTTAAGGGCTTTCCGAACCTTGTCAGTTTGATCGAGTTCCATTAAGGCACCGGTCGGGCAGACCGCCAAGCACTGCCCACAGAACGTACAAGAGGTCTCGTGAAGGGGTAGATCAAAGGCGGTCTTAATCACCGTTTCAAAACCGCGCCCCACGGCGGAGTAAACGCCCACAGTCTGAACGTCGTCGCACATGGTTTCACAGCGGCGACAGAGAATACATTTATTGGGTTCGCGGATAATGGCTAAACTGGAGGTATCAATTTTAAATTCACATTCTTCACCTTCATAGCTGATATTTCGCACCCCTAAATCCGCCGCGAGAGCCTGGAGGTCACAGTCTAGGTTTTTAGCACAGGTCAAACATGATTTAGGATGATCCGAAAGGAGAAGTTCAACCATGGTGCGTCTAGCCTGAATGGCAAGAGGGGTATCTGTTTTAACGACCATACCATGTTGGACAGGGGTTGAACAGGAGGGGGCGAGATTCCGTCTACCCTCAACATCGACCAAACATACTCGGCACGATGCAATGTGATTATTAAGTTTCATTTCATGAAGGTTAAGGTAGCATAACGTTGGAATGTCAATGTTAATGGTGCGTGCGGCGTCTAAAATAGACATTCCTTCGGGTACGGTAAGGGCTATATCATTGATGGTCAGCTGTATATCCATGCAGAGTCCTCCTTCAGGGATACTTTAATGACGGATGATGGCATTGAAGTGGCATTGGTCCATGCAGGCCCCGCACTTTATGCAACGTTCTTGGTCAATGACGTGGCGTTCCTTGGCCTTGCCGGAAATGCAACTTGTCGGGCATTTCTTGGCGCAAAGGGTACACCCTACGCATTTTTCGGTGATGTTATACTTCAATAAGCTCTTACAGACACCAGCTGGACAAGTTTTATCGACGATATGGGCTAGGTATTCGTCCCGGAAATACTCAATCGTGGAGAGAATAGGATTTGGAGCAGCTTGTCCCAAACCGCAAAGGGACGAGGTTTTGATAATCTTTCCGAGCTGCATCAGCTTATCTAAATCATCTAACGACCCTTCGCCTTCCGTGATCTTAGTCAGGATTTCATGAAGACGCTTGGTACCCACTCGGCAAGCAGTACACCGGCCACAGGATTCATCGACCGAGAATTCGAGGAAAAACTTTGCAATGTTAACCATACAATCACTTTCATCCATGATGATGAGTCCGCCGGAGCCCATCATGGAGCCTATGCTAGCTAAGGATTCATAATCAATTGGGATATCTAAATACTGGGTGGGAATACACCCCCCAGAGGGCCCCCCAGTCTGTGCAGCTTTAAATGCTTTATCGTGCTTAATCCCTCCGCCAATATCGAAGATAATCTTCCGGAGAGTTGTCCCCATGGGCACTTCGACAAGTCCTACATTATTAATCTTGCCAGCTAAGGCAAATACTTTCGTTCCTTTGCTTTTTTCTGTACCGATTCCGGCATACCAGTCAGCTCCCTTTAAAATAATGGGGGGAATATTCGCCAACGTTTCCACATTATTGACACAAGTTGGTTTACCCCATAGCCCCTCTTGGGCAGGGAAGGGGGGTTTAACGGAAGGCTCCCCTCGGGCCCCTTCGATGGAATGAATCAGCGCCGTTTCTTCTCCACAGACAAAGGCCCCGGCACCGTATTTAATCTCAACGTCAAAACACAAATCGCTCCCTAATATCCCGTCCCCAAGTAAGCCGTAGCTCTGAGCTTGCTTAATAGCAATTTCCAAACGGTGAATGGCTAAAGGATATTCCGCTCGAATGTAGATAAACCCGTGAGTAGCCCCGATGGTAGAGCCAGCAATTAGCATGGCCTCTAAAACACTGTGGGGGTCCCCTTCCAAAATGGAGCGATCCATAAAGGCACCAGGATCCCCTTCATCAGCATTGCAAATGATATACCGCTGAGCCGCTTCGTTATTACGCGTATAATCCCATTTCAAGCCTGTAGGGAAGCCGCCGCCGCCTCGTCCTCTGAGGCCACTTTTTTTTAGGGTGTCAATCACCACGGTTGGATTCATATCAAATAGGACTCTAGCCAAAGCCTGATATCCGTCTGCTGAGATATATTCACGAATATCTTCAGGGGCAATATAGCTGCAGTTGCGCAGGGCAATGCGTAACTGACTATGGTAAAAGGGCAGATCGGAAGCAATACGCTCTTCAGTATGCGGATCCTTATAGAGAAGGCGTTCTAGCGGCCTCCCTTGGATGAAGTGTTCCTCGATGATGTCTTCTATGTCGTCAGTAGAAACTTCGAGATAGAGGGTATTATCGGGGTGAATATCGAGGATTGGACCCTTTTCACAAAAACCAAAACAACCTGTTTGCAGTACCTTAACTTGATCGGATAATCCATGCTGCGCAAGTCCCTTTTCTAGGAGCTCCGCAATATGGGGACTATTTGAGGCGTGGCAACCGGTTCCCCCACAGACCATAATGTACCTAGGCATGCCTTGAGCATCCTTAATTGTGACAGGGCTAGTCACGTGCCGATTTTTGAGGAGACTGAGGCTTTGTGCCTTAAGCGCATTCAGGGCATCGGTATTGTTGAGCTTCATTAATGGCTTTCCTTCCTTTCCATCTATAGCTTTCCGTCCTCTAACCTTGTGGGCGATATTTTTCAAGTACCTGCCTAACTTCCTCTGGCTCGTGAATTCTGCCATAGACTTTTCCATCCACCATCATCACAGGTGCAAGCCCACACGCTCCAATACAGCGCAGAGAATCTAAGGAAAAGAGATTATCCTCTGTGATTTGTCCGGTTTTAATTCCCATCTGTTTTTCGATTTCTTCCTTTAGTTTCTCGGCACCTCGCACATAACAGGCGGTACCCATGCAAATATTGGCAGTGTGTTTTCCTCGGGGTTTCATGGTGAAGAAGGAGTAGAAACTCACAACTCCATAGACCTTGGCAGCAGGGATGTCGAGTTTCTGGGCGATGTGCAACTGTAACTTGTCGGGCAGGAAGCCGAAGAGTTCTTGGGCGTAATGCAAGATCCCAATTAAGTTTTCCTTTTTGTAGTGGAGGCTGTCAATATACCTATCTAGCTGGTGATAGTGATCATCGGTCGAAGGGTTGTCACACATCGACATAAAAAGTATCATTCCTTTCGCTGTGCGCAGGCACAAATATATGTTCATTGTTCCCATTGTTTCAAAAACTAAGTATAAATTTAAAAAAAAAGTTCACAGACGGAAAGCATAATTAATCAAGAGGGTGTTGCTGCCGCTCACAACTACTCAATATTAGTGGCTAATCCTGAAGGCAGACGGGACCTTGGGAATTGAAGACTCGGTAGCCGAAGTATTGACTGGCACTGAGATCACTGGCTTGACCAATGGAACGACGTATAGTGTAGCTAAAGAAGTCGAAGAATCCTAAGTAGAACCAACGCGGGAAAGTACTAATTGACATAAACTATTTATGGGGATTATAATTAGGGACGCATTCAGTTACAGTACTCCGTACATACACTCGAAGACTAAACTAAAGGCTGTTCTCGAGACAATCATGGGGATATTATTTACAACGTTCACTCCGTAAGCTGCGTAGACCAAACTAACGCGTAAGCCGTCCGCTCCAACGAGTTTCCGGCAATTCGCCATCCGCTGGCCAAGGACGGCCGAGTGTCGCCGGAACCAAGGATGGTGGCAGGCGACCTTGGCTCAGCTGCCGGTTGGAAACGTCCTTGTTTCCAACTCGTCTCCGCAGCCTGCTTTTCGCGAAGTTTGGTAAGCTACTCGCTTTAGTCGATCTCTTTTGTAAATAATATCCTCGTGATGGTCATGAGAACGAGAAACTTGCAAGCATGGCTTCGTAAAAAGCCGTAATCTTAGCCCGGAGAGTTGCGATTACTTCAAGTGATACCTCTGCGTGTGCAGCTAACCAAACTTAGGCAGATCTGCTCTTTTATGGCGGGATGACCTAACAGATCCTAGACCAGAGAGTTACGCTTACAGTAAGCGATGCCTCTACGTAAGCAGCCCACCAAACTTAGGCAAACTTGCTCTTCCATGGCGGGGCGGGATCCAAGGACGGATCCCGCGCCAACTGAGACAGGAGTCGAATTTGGCGGAACCCCGCCCGCTTGCATTAGCAAGTTTGCCTTAGTTTGGTCTGCGAGCGTAACGGTGGAGCGTCTGTAACGTAGCTTTCTGAATTTGGCGGAACCCCGCCTACATGCATTAGCAGATTTGCCTTTAGTTTGGTCTGCGAGCGTATGGGCGGAGCGGCTGTAACGCAACTCTCCACAACATTAGGAGGAATACCCATGACCAAGGAAAAAGACACTGCTCTCATGGAAGAGACAGACCATTTATTTAGTGCAGTTTGGAAAAAGTATCAATGCTTTCTTATGCCAGAAGACATTGACTTATCTATGCATCAAATGATGTTCTTAAAGTATCTGGAACGTCGCATTACCTGTACGCCGTCTGAAATTGCACAACAGTTCGGGATCACGTTGGGTGCAGTGACTGGATTTGTAGATCGTCTCTATAAATTGGGCCTGATCACGCGAACACGTAGCGAGGCAGACCGTCGAGTGGTTATGATCCAACTTTCTCCTCTAGGAATGGAACCCCTAACTGCTTTTGAAAAGGCACGAAAAATAAAGTTTGCTCGCTTATCTGAGCAACTAGACGCTCATCAATTGGCAGACTTGATTAGGTCCTTAGAACAATTGAACGCTGTTTTAGATGGTTTAGCAGCAGATAAGAATAGATAAGAATGTCGATAAATGTAAATAAGAAGTAAATAAGAATTTATATAGAAAAGTAGATAGAAATGTAAAAGAAATGTATATAGAAAATGTAGGCACATAGGAGTTTTTTAAATGCAAAAGAAAATGATAGGACCAATGGCGATCTTACTAATCATACAGTTTCTTGTCATGGTAGGGTTTGGTATCGTCATTCCGATTTTGCCGTTTTTTGTCGATAAGCTCGGCGGAGGAGCACTCTCCCTAGGGATTTTTATGTCCGCCTATTCCATTATGCAATTTTTTTTTGCACCACTTTGGGGTAAACTGTCCGATCGTATTGGCCGTCGACCGGTTATTCTCATCGGGCTCAGTGGCTATGGCTTAACGTTTCTGATGTTTGGAATGGTTAATAATCTTTATTTACTGATCGGGATTCGCGCCTTATCAGGAATAGTGTCCTCGGCAACCTTACCAACGGCTATGGCTTATTTATCGGATATTACGGAAGGTGCTGATCGTTCGAAAGGAATGGGGATGATAGGTGCGGCGATGGGACTCGGCATGATCTTTGGTCCAGCCATAGGAGGTTGGCTCGGTCACTATAGTTTTTCATTGCCCTTCTTTGTAGCAGGAGGGTTAGCCTTATTGCTTTTACCGTTCACTTGGGCCTTTCTGCCAGAATCCTTGAAGCAACAAAACCCAGCTCTTACAGTCAGCAAGAGACCAAAGCTTACCTTGGAAGTATTGAAGCACCCCTTATTTGCGCTTTTTGCTTTCAATTTCGTTTTAAATTTTACGATGTCCATGTTTGAGAGCACGTTTGCGTTGCTGGCAGCTGCTAAAGTTGGCTTCGGCCCTAGGGATATGGGAATCACCTTTGCCATCTTGGGTATTTTTGCTGTGATTGTTCAAGGTGGACTTATTGGTCCATTGGCTAAGAAGTTCGGGGACGCTTTGCTGGTTAAGGCCGGAGCAGTCCTTTGCGCTGTTGGGCTGCTTTTGATTATTTTATCTGCGAATTATGGAAATATTACCTCTTTAGTTTCATCGACTGTTGTTTTCATGGTGGGGAATTCCTTGATGGTGCCAACCAGTTCTAGTCTCGTTACAAAACAGAGTTCTGTTGGACAGGGAGCTTCTCTCGGACTTTTTGCGTCCTTTGCTAGCTTGGGTCGAATTATTGGACCAGTGGCAGGCGGAGCACTTTTTGGATTAAGTATGGAATTACCTTATGTCGCGGGATCAGCATTCTTGGTGTTAATCATTTTAGTCGCAGGAAGGAAGCTAAGTGCTAAGACAAGCGCTTCGCTGGTATAGGAACGAAAAATAGACTAGAATAGGGAGGGAAAGTGTTGCGATCCATGGGAATATTTAATTAAGGTTGTAGGTGGAAAAAATTATGACGAAAACTATAAATAATACTCGCTTGGCTAACTACACTCTAGGTGGAATTACCCTTGGTTTTTTGCTCAGTTATCCGTTTCATGCGAGTTTTGTTGGCGGGCTCATCTCTAGTGGATGTATCGCGGGTATGATCGGGGGGCTAGCTGATTGGTTTGCAGTGACAGCGCTTTTTCGTCGTCCGTTGGGGATCCGACCGGGCAAAGTAATTCGCACTGAGATAATTCCACAGAACCGAGAGCGGATTTTTGCAGCTTTGGCGGGCATGGTTCAGAATGAATTACTATCGCAAGACGTACTCAGGCGCAAATTATCCGCTTGGGACTTTTCAGGCGTGCTCCTTCGAATCTTGGGCAAGCAGGAGGTTAAGCTTTCCGTTAGCACTTTACTAACCAATCTTGCAGAGGATATCGATAGAAATACGGAGCAAGGAGAATTCACTCGAATTCTTCAGGGCTTACTCCAAGAAAACTTGGCTACCTTGAAGCTTTCACAAACTCTGGCGGAAGTCATCGAATTCTCATTAGACCATGGAGATGTTGATCAGGTTTTAAAGGTTATTTGCCGGGCAGTCAATGAATATGTTGAGCAACCTGAGGTTAAGGTTGCCTTAATGAATATGATGGAAGCAGCCCTAATAAGGTATGGTGACAGCAATCCCACGCGTAAAATGGTCATAAAGTTTCTTCCAGCACCCGCTGTTCTAGCACATGGGCTTCAAGATAAGGTCAAAACAGCACTAGAAGACGGTTCAGTTGAGCGATGGCTTAAGGATTCTCTGCTTCGCTTTGTGTTAGAACTTAAGACAAAACCCTCGCTTCAAGGAAGTGTCAATCAGTTTTTACTTGATATCTTCAATAGGAACCCAATAAAATCAGCAACAAAATATGAAACTATGGCTTTCACGAGGACAGGCTCGAAAAAAACACCCTCTGTTATTGAACGCTTGATAGAGGATTTGCCTAACCATTGGGATGAGTACCTTGAAGTATTAGAGCGTAATGCTTCCCTCAGATTGAAAGTGGATGAAACGGTCAAGCTTCTCCTTGAAAAACAAATAGGATTCCACCACGATGCCATTGGACGCTTAGTTCGTGAAGGTTTGGACCCTCTGACAGATGATAAACTCGTCGGATTAATTGAAGACAAAGCGGGAAATGACCTGCAAATGATCCGAATTAACGGTTCGGTCGTTGGAGGTCTGGCGGGAATGTTGATCTATGTGCTAGGGATGGTGTTAACATGAATTATCATAGAAAGGCTAATATTATCCTAGCTGCAGTTTTCCTCTTTTTCTTAGGTGCTGCAGTGTTAAAGTATTTCTACCCAGGTCACTTTGGAATCAGACTGCTGTTTTTTGTCTCAGAAGCTGCCTTAGTAGGGGGAATTGCCGATTGGTTTGCGGTAACCGCGATTTTTAGAAAGCCCTTGGGTTGGGGCTATCATACTGCCCTAATCCCTCGAAACCGCGAAAAGGTGATCGAAGCTGTCGCGACAATCGTTCAAACAGAGCTGCTGAACGTGAATATTTTACGTAAGAAAATCGAGAGGATTCCACTTATTGAAGGACTCCTTCTGAGGGTGGAGAAAGTAGGCGGCTCAGTTTACCTAACGGATACGATTTTGACCTACCTGCGGCGATATGCAGAAAAACAGGAACCGGTCCAACTGGCAGAAAAGCTAGCTATGTTTATTCGTCGTACGGCGAAGACCTGGAACTTAGCGCCAAGGGTGCAGGGTGTCAGTGGGTGGGCGTTAGAACATGGATATATCGATCAAGGACTAGATCGCTTAGCTGAAGGACTCTGGGACAAAGCAGCTGATGGGGAAACCCGCAACGCTATTCTTAGTTACCTAGAGGAACTAAAAGAAGAAAAAGTAAGCAATGGGGGGTCAATATTTCGCACTTTGATGGGATTTGTGGAAATGTCAGATGGATTAAACCTCGACGAAGCCGCCGATGCCTTGCAAGTGGAGTTACTCTTAACCTTACGAAAGTTAAGAGATCCCTTAGATCCTTTGCGGATAAGCCTAAAGGATATCCTTCTTAACAGGGTAGTAAAATTAGAGTTCGATACCCGGTTTAACTCTCATATAGAGCAATGGAAAGACGACGTATTGAACGATGTCTTGTTGAGCAGATTTTTGGAAGCAGTTCTTGGGGAAGCCCTGAAAGTGGCCAGATCTCCGTCTACTCCAGCGGATCCAAGTGTCTTGTATCGTGCGATTTATCCGGTTGTAGAAAAATACTGGCTTTTTGTACAGCATAACTCCGAATTTAAGGCAAGGCTCAATGCGTTCTTCGTGGATACCCTATGCCAAGTGATTCAGAATGAGCATGATCTGATCGGTGGTATGGTTAGGGAGACCCTAGCTGCGTACACGGATCAGGATCTCAATCGATTTGTGGATGAGAAGGCAGGGAACGACCTCCAGTGGATCCGGATTAATGGATCGATGATCGGTGGGATTGTTGGGTTGTTCTTGTTCTTATTCTTAGAATATGTCTATGACCCGATCGTGCCTACGTTATTGAACTATATCCGATGATAACACTAAGTCTAGGTTCGAGCATCGAGCTTCGTGCATCGCGCATCGCGCATCGCGTCACGTATACAGGATTCATTCGAAAAAAGTATTGCATGTTAGAACATATCCTGCTAGAATCTCAAACATAAGGTGTGCACAGCCGAAACAAGTCTCGGTTAGGAAAATATTTCGCAAAGCAATGGCGCTTTGAGGATACTCGCAAGAGTAGCTCAAAGCGCCATTTTTTTTGCGAACGCCGGCGCTAACCGAGTTTGCAGTAACACAAATGAGGAGGAAAGAATATGGATACAGGTGATACAGGATTTATAATGATTTGTACAGCACTGGTTTTTCTCATGACCCCCGGTTTAGCACTTTTTTATGGTGGTATGGTACGTAAAAAGAATGTTCTCAGTACTTTGATGCATAGTTGGATAATCATTGGTATAATGTCTTTACAATGGATTTTGGTGGGATTTACGTTGGCCTTTGGGCCAGATCATTACGGTTTAATTGGAGGCTTAGACTGGCTGGGGTTAAAGGGAGTTGGCATGGAGCCCAACCCTGATTATGCAGGAACCATACCCGCAATTCTATTTATGGGATTTCAAATGATGTTTGCCGTCATCACTCCCGCTTTAATTAGTGGTTCTATCGCAGAACGAATGCGTTTTCCAGCCTTTATTGTCTTCATGCTGTTGTGGGCGACCTTTGTTTACGATCCATTGGCCCATTGGGTTTGGGGTGTTGGTGGCTTTCTTAGAGAACTGGGTGCGTTGGACTTTGCAGGAGGGAATGTGGTGCATATTAGTTCGGGTTACTCGGCCTTGATAGCGGCCTTAGTACTTGGAAAACGTAATGGATTCGGTAAAGACTCCATGGCCCCGCATCACGTGCCGATGACCGTTTTAGGAGCAGGTCTTCTCTGGTTTGGCTGGTTTGGATTTAATGCAGGTAGTTCCTTGGGTGCTAACGGCTTAGCGGCAATGGCCTTTGTCAATACAAACACTGCCGCAGCTGCTGCAGCAATTTCCTGGGTAGTTGTGGAGCGCTTACACAGAGGAAAATCCACCATGCTCGGGGCAGCCAGCGGTGCAGTGGCCGGATTAGTAGCCATTACCCCTGGTGCAGGCTTTGTAACTCCGCTCTCCTCCATAGTAATCGGTTTGGTTGGTGGTGCGGTTTGTTATTTAGCAATTAGCGTGATCAAAGCGAAATTCGGTTATGACGATGCCCTGGACGCTTTTGGATGCCACGGAATTGGTGGAACTTGGGGAGCCTTGGCAACAGGAATATTTGCCACCACGTCCATTAACCCAGCCGGAGCAGACGGCTTGATCTATGGGAATTCATCACTCTTGGGAATACAGGCAATGAGTGTTGGGATCACGGTAATGTTTACCGTGGCAGCAACGTTCATTATTTTGAAACTGATTGCTCTCGTCATGAAACTTCGCGTTAGTGAGGAACAGGAATCAAATGGTTTAGATCTATCGTTGCACGGAGAAAGAGCTTATTCGGAATTCGTTTGAGCTATGTGAGTAAAGACAAAAGGAGTGATTTAGTTTGAAGAAAATTGAGGCGATTATCCGTCCTGGAAAGCTAGACAGCGTAAAAGATGCGCTGAGCAATCACGGTGTCAACGGTTTGACAGTGACCCAAGTAATCGGGTGCGGTAAACAAAAGGGGAACACCCAGATCTATCGGGGTGTGGAGTATACAGTCCATCTTATTCCCAAGGTGAAGATCGAAGTCATCGTTATGGATAAATTCGTGGAAGAGATCATCCAGATCATCACCACAGAAGCCCGAACCGGGGAAATTGGAGACGGAAAGATTTTTGTGTCCGCCGTTGAAAATGCCTTTACCATAAGAACCGGAGCTACCGGAGAGCAAGCGCTATAAGTTTATGGGCAAAATATCATAAGCAGAGAGTCCGTTATCCCTCACGCAAGGGGTAATGGACTCTCATAATTTTTACAGAGAAAAAACTGCCAGACAATTGCTAGAGACAGAAGTTTGGCCAGTGAACTCGTTCAACTAAAGTTGAACATCGAGACTTCGGTGGGACCGAAGCGGAGCACGGGGTACCACTCCCACTTGTAGAAGTGGGAGTCTCACGATAGGATAAAAATTATACAAGTTTTGGTAATTTATGGAACAAATGATTTTAGCTAAGCGTATGATGTACAAACGATGAAAGGGGGATTCAAAATGCTCGGAGCTGGTGGACCTGGTTTAGCTGGTTGCGGTGGTGTAGGGACTGGTATCGCAATTGTTGTCGTAATAATTTTGCTTCTCATTGCATTGGGTATCGTATTCTAAAACTCTTAGCCGCTCGCGTTCAATAACCTAAATTTGAAGGAGGTAAGACAATATGTACGGATATGGCGGTGCTTGCTGCTGTCGCGTTGCTCCTGTTGCTCCCGTTGCTACTGGTGTAGGGGCAGCGATTATTGCGGTTGCAATATTAATCTTAATTGCTTTGGCTGTTATCTTCTAAATAAAAGATCTAACACGGAAAGGGGATGTAGAGAAACTTTATGTTTCGACACATCCCCTTTTGTACTTATACCTCTAAGGCTATGGATTAAGGGCTAACTATTCAAAATCTTCTTGGCAAACTCATCTTGGAAATCTGTGATAAAGGGGACACCCGTTTCGAGTTCCGTTTCGCGATTAGCTGAGGAAATATCCGTTCGAGCAATTTGGCTAAGTGAGAACTTGCGAGCGCCTGCCATAAACTGTTGAAGTCCACCGGCAAGTTTATCGGCTAAAGTCCAGACAGCAATCGCACCGTAGGGGATGTTCTTCATGGCATCTGCGCCGATCTTGTTTTGAATGTCATAATAGCCTGCAAAAATTTCTTCTGCTTTTGAACCGTGTTCTAGTACGCTCTTCGGTAGGGTATCCCAATTACCGCTCAATAGATCTTTGCGTTCCGGGTTAAGAGCCCCCTCGATATTAGCTCCGACAAACGCCGGGATCATCATGCCTCTTCCCATACACACTAACTTCGTGAAGGGTGCGCCTAAAGATAAGGCTTTAAAGATATGATCCTCTCTGGCTAATCCACCAGCAAAGGCCATATCAACCACTTTATGTCCTTTGGCTGCTAAAATACTGGCATATTGATGGGCTTTGGCATGCAGAAGGAGGGAAGGAACACCCCAGGTTTCCATCATGTTCCATGGGCTCATACCCGTGCCGCCACCTGAACCGTCAATCGTTAATAAATCGAGATGAGCGTCAGTGGCGAGTTTAATGGAGGCAGCTAACGCTTCCATACCGTAAGAACCCGTTTTTAATGATATACGTTTGTAACCTAAACCTCTCAGATAGTCTACTGATTTCATGAAATCTGCTCGGACCTCATCGTAATTGGAAAGATCCGTATAACCAAGGCGGCTGTGGCGCGCGAATGATTTCAGAGCACCGTTTTTGAAGGCTGCCTGCACGGCCGGTTTGCTCGGATCAGGGTCAACCACATACCCTCTATCTTGTAGGAAAAGAGCGTAATCTAAGTCAGTAACCTGGATTTCTCCCCCGATATCTTTAGCCCCTTGTCCCCACTTTAATTCCAAGATGACATCATTGCCGTATTTTTCGATAATGTATTCAGCAACACCATTACGAGTATCTTCAACATTCATTTGGACGATAATGGCACCATAGCCATCATAATACTTGAGATACGTTTGAATTCGACGGTCTAGTTCTGGAGCTTTTGCGATTTTCCCGTTTTTCAGAACAGACTCTTTATCAACTCCAACGACGTTTTCACCGACAACAATAGGGAAGCCAACTAATGCAGCACCAATGGCAAAGGAATCCCAGTATTTTGCAGCAATAAAAGTTGAACCCAAGGCACCTGTCATCATGGGCACTCTGACCTTGGTTTTAATTTGGCCGCCAAATTCAGTTTCAGTGCTAACATTAGGGAAGATGCAATCATCGGCACTCTTAGTCAATGCACCGGGCAACCCATTTGCCCCGTAATTAAAGCCTTGAACCCGAAGTGAGTTATAGTTAACGCCAACATGAGTGGTATTGCCACTACCAGCAGTGACTAAGCCGAAATCTCGAGGATAAAGCATTTTTCTGCCTTTAAGGCTGGACATCCAGTTTTCACACTTTCCCTGGCAATCAGCGCGGCACAAGGTACAAAGACCTGATTCACTTGGGTTTCCGCGGTTTACGGTTCCTAAGACATCATTTGTTTTTGGCCATTGAAACATTTTAAGTAACCTCCTTAATTTATATAAAAAAAGTGCGTGTTATATAATAATACTTCTTTTAGAGAATAATAAAAGAGAAATTCGAAATGAATTCATAATACATGAAATATGTAAGTAGGGGCAGTTGGTAAACTGTCCCTTATGGCTAATGGTTTTGAGCAAGGAGGAGTTGAACTGCTGTAGCCATGGTGAACAGATAAAACGCTATTTCTATAGCGACCAAAGCACGCGCAGTCAAACCATTCGGCAGGATGTCACCTAAGCCCGCAGTAGCAATCGTTGTTGTACTTAAATATAAAAACGAGAAAAGCTGGGTGCCAAAGTCATCCCCGACTTCCCCCTCAAAACTAGACGGAAATAATCTGTACAGCAGCAGGTACTCTGAACCAAAAAGTAGAATAAGTGAGACAAGAACTCCTGAAATTGGTAGAGTTAAATGATCGTAGGGAGGGCGAGAGTCCTTCAAGACTTTAGTTATTGCAAAGGAGGCAGAGACTGAAGCGACAATAGCATAGCCGATGATAGTTAATTTTAAGAGAGTTCCTCCACAATGTTCAGTTACGTGTTTAGTGTCCGAGAAAAGGCTCAGAAAAAGCGCACCGGCTGTCCCAAAAAGCGCTGGAGATAACAGCTCCCAATAACCTAGGTTGAGCGTCGGGTTAATCGGAGGGATCGGTGCGGAGGGAGGGGCGCAATAGCGGGTATTTAGAAAAGGGGGCTTATAACCACGAATCAAGCTCGGGTTAACGGGATAATTCCCAGAGTAATCCACGTCTGAACGACCACCTTTCCTGAATAAATAATACCATTATATTCCATTAGACGAAATTAGGTTAATCTCTAATCGCGTCCAACTAAAGTTGAACAGGATAGGGCCTTGCCGAACCGCATATTCTAAAAGGAACACTTCGCGGTTAAGGAGGAGTCAACCGCTCACCTAAGCAGAGTCCTGAGTACCACTCCCACTCCCACTTCAAGAAGGGGAGTCTCAAGATTGATCACATTAAGAGTTTTCTTGATAAAAAATTTGACCTTAACTGACCTTTGTACTAAAATATAATTAGTTGGTCAGAATATAATAGATTTAAGACCGTATTAATTAATAAATATGAATAGGGGGAATTATAAATGGGTTATCTCGTCCCAATGGTTGTGGAACAAACAAATCGTGGTGAACGTTCCTACGATATTTATTCGCGTCTTTTAAAGGACCGAATTATTTTCCTCGGCGGAGCAATTGACGATGATGTGTCCAATCTCATCGTAGCACAAATGCTCTTTCTCGAAGCAGAAGACCCCGAAAAAGATATCAATCTGTATATCAACAGTCCTGGTGGTTCAATTACAGCAGGTATGGCCATTTACGACACCATGCAGTACATACGCTCGGATGTTCGCACGATTTGTATCGGAATGGCAGCCAGTATGGGGGCATTCCTCCTTGCCGCGGGTGCAAAAGATAAGCGCGTCGCGTTGCCTAATTCAGAGGTTCTAATTCATCAGCCGTTAATCGGCGGGCATGGACTTTCCGGGCAAGCGACCGAGATTGAAATTCACGCTAAGCAGTTGCTCCGGACCAAGGCCAAGATGAACAGAATCCTCTCTGAGAAAACCGGCCAACCGCTCGAAAAAGTTTCAAGAGACACAGAGCGCGATTACTATATGACAGCAGAAGAGGCAAAAGAATATGGTATCGTTGATCAAGTTTTAGAAAAATCTGAGCAGACTAAGGAGACCAAGAAGTAGGTTATTGAGATAAGTAATAAAGAACGCAAGGGCGATTGAATCGTCTTTGCGTTCTTTATTACTTCATTCGATTAAATTTTTCTTTAATAGATATTTTTATACAGGATATTCCCTTTATATGTAGAATAATTAATGCTCAGACAGGTTTTAACTAGAGGAGTGAATAAGTTGAATTTTAAGAACCTGAGACTTGGATTCCAGGTTACGTCTTTAATGCTGATAATTGCTTTGGCAGCGGGTATCGTCGGAGCCATTGGAATCTATGGCATGTCTCAACTGTATGAAAACTCGAAACGGATTTATCAACAAGACGTAGTTCCAATGAACCAACTCTCGCTAATGAGCTTCGACGCCCAGGCCTATCGGTCAAGTGTCGTATTAGCGGTTAGTGCGCGCACCCCTGAGGAACGAGAAAAGTATTTGGTTCAAATTGATCAGAAAAAAGATGCCATGGTCGTGCATATTGGCAGGTATGAAGCAATCCCGAGAACAGCTGAAGAAGATGAAACCTGGAAAAAGTTTAAAACTGCCTGGTATGATTATGTCGTGTCCGCTCAAATAACCATTCAAAATGCTGAAGAAGGACGTATGGAAGAATCCTTGTCGAATATGTACGGGGACGCTGGAACCAAAAACAAGTTAGCTGGAGATATGTTGCAAACGATGGTTGACTCTAAGATGGATAAGGTGAAGATTAACAGCAACGAAGCAACGAGCCAAATTTTCACGAGGACTTCAAAATTTTCTCTCATTCTTGTTGTGATTAACGTCCTGCTAAGCGTTCTGATAGGCTGGTTTCTAAGCCGTGTTCTCAGTAATATGATGAAAAACCTTGTGCTCAATGCGAACGAAATCGCGACAGGGAATATTACTCGAGGGAAGAAATCCCCTTGGAAAGTCTGGAGCCGTGAAGGCGTTGAGTTACAGAAGGCCTTTGATGACATGGTAGTTTCCTTGAGAGACATCATGACGAACGTGGCCGGCATGGCGGGTCAATTGACCCAGACCGCCCAAGAAATGCGGCTTGGCGCCGAACAATCAGCGCAGTCTGCTGAACAAGTAGCCACGTCTGCAAGTGAAATCGCTACCGATGCTGAGCTGCAAGTTCAAGAAATGACCAAAAATCATGAATTGATGAGTCAGGTAATCAATCAGCTTAACCAAACAGAACAGCGTGCAGAAAAAGTAAGCCTTGCCTCTGAGCGTTCGGCTGACCTTTCTCGCAGGGGTAACTTAGCCCTCGGCCAGGTGGTCAGACAAATGGATGAAATCGAGAGTCAGGTACACAGTCTGAGCGAAGTGATTGGGGATGTTGATCAAAAGTCAGAAGAGATCGCCAAAACTGTTCAAATTATTAATGACATTGCCCAACAAACCAATCTCTTAGCCTTAAATGCAGCGATAGAAGCAGCCCGTGCTGGAGAGAACGGACGAGGGTTTGCGGTGGTGGCAGAAGAAGTCCGCAAACTTGCTGAGCAAGTTCAAACAAGCTTAGTCAATATTTCTCAGCGAGTGCAAGAAATGCAGCAAGCCTCTAAGAATGCCCATCATGGCATGAAAACAAGTGTAGAAAGCGTTAATCAAGGAAGTGCCTACTTAAAAGAGATCTCTCATCAATTTACTGTGATCCTTGGTTCGGTTGAAGAAAGTACTGAGTTAGCGCAGGACATTGAAAGCACAGTTCAAAAAGTCCAACAAGACGGAGAACTAATAAAAATTGGTATGCAAAATGTCGTGCATCAAGCCGAATCCACCTCAATCGGCACCCAGACTACAGCTGCAGCGGCAGAGGAGCAAAACGCCTCAGTCGAGGAATTGTTTGCCTCAGCGGAAAGCTTGAACGAATTAGCTAGGAATTTGAAGCAGTTAATCAATCATTTTAAATTATAGAGATCCCTTGATTGCAGCTTCCAGCTTCACAGCTTGACAAAATAGTTATCAGTCAACTAACCACAGGGAAATAAATTGATCTGAAATTTTACAAAACGAGGTCATAGGGCCTCGTTTATTTTGCATAAATTTTACATTTATTATAGAATAAAAACACGAGCTTAACGGCAGACTTCACTTAAGAGGTCAGTCGAACTGAATTCAACTACAATCGCTAAGTGAACTCGTTCAAATGAATTGTTATAGATTAGAAGAAGGGGAGTAAAAAATGCGTAGAATTCGTAAAGCTGTAATCCCAGCGGCCGGACTAGGGACTCGTTTTTTGCCTGCTACAAAGGCCCAACCGAAGGAAATGTTGCCCATTGTGGATAAACCGACCATTCAATACATAGTGGAAGAAGCCATTAAATCCGGAATTGAGGATATTATCATTGTTACAGGACGGAATAAGCGGGCAATTGAAGACCACTTTGATCGCTCGATGGAACTCGAGGTGTTCTTAGAGAAAAACGCGAAGGATGAACTGCTCGATTTGGTACAGGATGTCGCCCGAATGGCAGATATTTATTACGTTCGCCAAAAAGAAGCCTTAGGCTTGGGACACGCCATCTATAGCGCCCGAAAATTTATTGGAAATGAACCGTTTGCGGTCCTTTTAGGGGATGATGTCATCTATTCTGAAGTGCCGGCGTTGCGTCAAATGATGACTCAATATGAGCGCTATGGAGCTAGCATGGTTGGGGTTCAGGAAGTTCCACTCGAGGATACCTCAAAGTACGGGATCGTCGATGGTGAAAAATTTGCCGATCGGCTTTATCGTGCCAAGAATATGGTAGAGAAACCTCGTTCGGAGGATGCTCCGGGAACTCGATTAGCTATCATGGGTCGGTATATCTTGAATCCGGAGATTTTTGATATTTTAGGTGTCCTTCAACCAGGCAAGGGCGGTGAGATTCAGCTCACGGATGGGATTAAGGAACTGGGCCTATACCAGGAAATTCTTGCTTATGAGTTTGAAGGTCGGAGATATGATGTCGGGGACAAGTTGGGCTTTGTGGAAGCGACCATAGAATATGCTTTGCGCCGCGGAGATCTTGCAGAGGATCTTATGAATTATCTACGGGTATTAGTTGAAAAGGAAAAAATGTAAGATAGAGAGACAAACTATATTTTGGACATGCTGTTTCATCTTCGCGAAATTTATGTACCAGACAGGTTCTTATGACATTTCACGAAAACACAGGACGGAAAATGGTCCAAGCTTTACAGCAAAAACGACACTCTTTTCTCCTAATAATTGGTAGAATGCTTGTGTAGCATGAAAATAAAATTAAAGGAGGGAAGAGACCAATGAGACCACTGATACCTATGGACAAAAAGAGGATTGTGACCTTAGCCGGGACGTTAGTTTTGGCCGGTGCTGTTGTTGCTGCAGGGGTTTATGGCCCGAGCGTCTGGAAGGTTTTTAGGCAACAAAGCGCCATCACCGACTCGATAGTCATTCAATCCCCAGCCGTTGATGCGAAGGGAGCCACTATCAACGGAGCAAATGGCATATCAAATGGTACGGCTCCACCCGGGACATCTGTAATTGTTCAACCAACCACTACCATTACTGCACCTCCAATTGCACCTCCACAAGGAGACACAGCTTCTAAGAGTAAATATCGGGAACCGGACAATAAACTGATAGCCCTAGCACCGTCTGTTGCGATGTTCTTTGGTGATGTGGCCTTAAGCAATGATGCCAAGTCATTAGTTTTTGGCACTGCATGGAACATTCACCAATACGTAGACGGTTATCTCTATGGGCCGGCCGCGGGTCCACAGATGAACGAGGAGGATATCAAGAAGTATATTGTGTTCCATAAAGCACTCTTGGATAAGCAGTATAAAAATGAAGCGAATGGTTCCAAAGCAGTCACATTCACCAGTTACCTGGATGTGCTTTTGAACAGCGGAATCGATGCTTTTGATTCAAAGGATAAAACGCGGATTGAACAGTTCCACCAAGGCATCCATGATTTAGATACCCACATTATGCGTAATGACCTAAGCTCAAAAATCTACGGAGCGACGCCGTTTGCAACCAAACGGTAATAATTCAGTTCATTGAGCTAACGTTTTGACAGTAGGAATGAAATGAAGTTAAGTAGGAATAGGATATCCGCTAATATTCACACTGAATTATTTCCCAGGTGCAGATGGCTTCAGTACTTATTAAACGTTTGAGTAAATCAGACATTGAGTAAAAATAATGCTTAGGTATGCCCCGAGAGCATGTATTTACAAGAATTAATATATATTTTACAATTAATAATTAGAGGAATGATTTTATTGGTTCATTGGTCTGGATAAATGAATAGGCAACTAAGTTAAGTCAATGTGCAACCTTGTAAGTATCAAGGTTGAATAACTAATTTAGTTGTTGTGTTGCTCATCGTGAAAACTGAATATCAGCGCAAGACCTGCCCCACAGGGACAGTCCTTACGCTTTCCCCGAAGGGGCACGATGCATCGTGCCCCTTCGGCATCGGGGATAACCTCCATGATGGCGGTCCCTTCTAGCAGCATGGCGCCTTGCGCTGTAAACACCTTGCCAGCACGGCATCGAGCCATTCATGGTAAGGCTAATCTCGAACGTCCTGGTTGAGTCATAACTCCAGTGACAATCGTCCGGCTTTGGACAGCGCTCTATTATCCTTGTTCAAGTCTTGGACAGAGGCTCAGAGCCTAATTCCCAAGTTATGAGAATTCTATGTCTAAAATCTTCTCGCGCTGGTCAAGCTAGTAATAAAAACCAGTTTGAAGGAGATTTTGTTCTTTATGCGTAAAATGAATTTGCTTTTTGGAGCCTTGGCTTTATGTCTTGGTGTGCTCGTTGGAACTCTAGGTGTGTATTTACTCACTAATCCAAGTTCTACGGGATCTTTTATCTCTAAACTGCGTGGGCAGGAGAACGTTCAACCGGTCACTGGGACGCAAATCCCACTCCTTAATACGGCAGTGGATGATCCTTCCGACACGAACGTCGCCGTGTATAGCGCCAATCCTGATTCAATCTTAAATCAGGCAGAGCAACAAATCGTAGCAGACTATAAGCAGGGTATTGGTATCTTTTTCGGGGCGTGGAAGTCAGCGGATATGAATACCTTTCGTCTCAAGCTAGCTAAAGCTTATACCGGAGATCTATTTGAAAGACATGCCCGACGTGCGGAGGAATTCTTGGCACAAGGCGTTGGTTTAGATGTTACAAAAATAACCTTTGATCAAATTGATGTGGAAAGCGCCGACGCAAACACAGCCACACTGCGAGTGGATTACCGTTACAAGGCAAGAGATTATAGCCTAGCAGATGGGACTTCCTTCGGTGAAGAACATGAACAAATCGTACAGGTCCGAGTTAATTTATTGAAACAAAATTCGCGCTGGATGATTACAGGAGAGAGCTCAATCCAGTAATGTGCAGAGGACTACCGTTAGACGTAAATGATAAGGTAGTCCTTTTTTCGTGCAGAAAACTAGGGTGTATGATAGAATTATGTCAGATACACTGAAGTAGCATAAGTTCTATATAATTTGCTAGATACTGTTAAGGCTTGATCCCCTGGTGAGTTGTAAAACCTAGTGAGTTGTAGTAAACTTTAGAACGATAAAGTTTACGTACTGGTTATTATCGAGAAGGAGCTGAACTAGGTGATATTTCGCAAACGAACGTTATTTTTAATGCTGATTGATGCTATGTTAATCAACCTGGCAGCTTTCGGCAGTTTTTATTTGCGTTTTGAACGCTCTGAAGGCGGTATACCGATCGAGTATTATCAAACGTACTATCAAACAGCCATTGCGGCTACGATCTTATATATTATAGTTTTTCAAGTTTTCGGGTTATACAATCGACTTTGGCAGTACGCAAGTACGGGGGAGTTACTTTCAATCATCTATGCCGTTACTGTGGGGACAGGTGGAACCGTGGCGGTAGTTTATCTATATGGGCTTCTTAATCCTACGCCTTCGACATATATTAGGATGCCACATACTGCCGCGGTATTACTTTGGCTAGCAATGATCTTTTTAATTGGAGGTTCGCGCTTTATTTGGCGGATCTTACAAGAAAACACCTATGATCGCCATATCCCAGGCTCGCAAAAACAGGTGCTTATAGTTGGGGCAGGCGATGCAGGGGTCTTGGCAGCTCGAGAACTAAAGAATCGTAATTATCGGGATGGTCGCCCGGTTGGGTTTATTGACGATGACAGTGCAAAGCTAAAGTTACAGGTCCTTGGCATTCCGGTCTTAGGTACGCGTAAGGACATTGTCCGCGTAGTAATCGGTCATAATATTGATGAAGTCATTATTGCCATGCCTTCTGCATCAGGGGAGTCTGTCCGAGAAATCGTGGAAATATGTGAAAAGTCTGGGGTCGATCTTAAGATTATGCCGGGGGTTTATGACATTATTAGCGGAGACATCAGTGTCACCCCGATTCGACAGATTCAAGTGGAGGATTTATTAGGTAGAGACCCCGTTTGCGTTGATCTTGAAGAAGTAGCGGGATATGTTGCAGGTGAGACGGTGTTTGTCACCGGTGCTGGTGGCTCTATCGGTTCAGAAATTTGCCGACAAATTGCCCGGTTTAATCCTGGAAAACTCGTCTTACTTGGGCATGGAGAAAACAGCATCTTTGGGATCGAACAGGAGTTGCGAGGCGAACACCCAGGGATCGACTATATCACCGAAATATTGGATATTAAAGACCGGCAGAAAGTACAATTAATCTTTGAACGTTATAAGCCAGGCGTCGTCTTTCATGCCGCAGCGCATAAACATGTCCCTTTAATGGAACGTAATCCTGAAGAAGCCCTTAAAAACAATATCGTTGGTTCGCAAAATCTGGCAGAAGCTGCCGATAAGGTTAGAGTGAAAACCTTCGTCTCGATCTCCACAGATAAAGCGGTTAACCCAACGAGCGTTATGGGAGCAACCAAACGAACAGTTGAACTGTTGATTCAAAGCCTAGATCGTGTTTCACAAACTAAGTTCGTAGCCGTTCGCTTTGGAAATGTCTTAGGAAGCAGCGGAAGCGTTATCCCAACGTTCAAGCGACAAATTGCCAAGGGGGGGCCGGTAACGGTTACCCATCCGGATATGGTGCGCTATTTTATGACGATCCCAGAAGCGGCCCAATTAGTCATTCAAGCAGGGGCCATGGCCGAAGGTGGAGAAATCTTTATTTTGGATATGGGAAAGCCAGTCAAAATTGTGGATCTAGCCAAAGACTTAATTCGACTTTCGGGCTTTGAACCCGAGGTTGATATTAAGATACAATTCACTGGAATTCGGCCGGGGGAAAAACTATTTGAAGAATTGTTAACGGCTGAAGAAGGAATTACCTCTACGAAACACAGCCGAATTTTCGTAGCGAAACCGAACGTAATTGACGTTAAACTTCTTGAAGAGCTAACCCATATTGTTCGAGAGCGAGGCAGTTATTTAACGCGAGATGAAGTCATTGAATTATTGCAGACAGTCATCCCTACTTTCCGTAAGAAGGCGGCTAAAGTAGTCAGTAGCTAATCAGTGAACTCCCACTCACTACTTATAGAAGTGTGGGGGACTTGAAAGTGATAAGGAGGAAATCCGTAACATGATAACTGTTAAGAACGTAATTACCAGCGAAGATGTTGTCGCCGCCGCTCTTAAAGAAAAAATCCTTAAACACAAAGCAAAAATTGGGGTCATAGGTTTAGGGTATGTAGGACTCCCTTTAGCCGTCGAGAAAGGCAAGGTTGGATTCCCCGTGATTGGGTTTGACATTAATGCTGAACGGGTCGGACGCGTAAATGCAGCAGACAACTACATTGGAGATGTTTTAGATGAAGATCTCCAAAATGTAGTGAGTAACGGCTTATTGGTAGCGACTACGGATTTCTCCCAACTCGCTGAGTGTGACGTTATCATTATATGTGTTCCCACGCCCTTAACCGTGACCCGTGACCCAGATATTTCTTACATCCAAGCATCCACAGAACGAATCGTACAGTATCTTCGCCCAGGGCAATTAATCACCTTAGAAAGCACGACTTATCCCGGGACCACTGAGGAAGTTATTCTTCCTTTATTGGAAAAGGCGGGACTTAAGGTGGGTAAGGACTTCTTCCTTGCTTTCTCTCCAGAACGCGTTGATCCAGGCAATAAACGCTTTAGCACGAAAAATACGTCTAAAGTGGTTGGAGGGATGACCCCAGTTTGCCTAGAAATTGCCTATGCTCTTTATATCCAAACGATCACCAATGTCGTTCCAGTCTCCTCGCCAGCCGCAGCGGAGCTGACCAAAGTCTTTGAAAACACTTACCGGGCTGTCAACATCGCTATGGTCAACGAATTAATGATGCTCTGTGACCGAATGGGGATCGATATTTGGGAAGTGGTTGAAGCTGCTGGAACAAAACCGTTTGGCATCCAAACCTTTTACCCAGGACCCGGCGTAGGGGGTCACTGTATACCCATCGATCCGTTCTACCTTACCTGGAAAGCTCGAGAGTATGATTTTCATACCCGCTTCATAGAACTTGCCGGAGAAATCAATGTCGAAGTGTCCTATTATGTCGTCAATAAAGTCGTTCGGGCCCTGAACAACGAAAACAAGAGCTTAAAGGATGCCAAAATCTTCATTCTAGGCGTAGCTTACAAAAAAGACATTGACGATATGCGAGAATCTCCAGCTTTGAAGATTATAGAACTCCTGCGTAAACAGGGAGCGAATATCACCTATCATGATCCCTTTATTCCAGTGATTGAGCCACACGGTGGCAGTACCCTTCACCTAGAGAGCTTGCCTTTGACCGATGAATTACTGGCCAACGCAGATAGTGTCTTGATACTCACAGACCATAGTAATGTTGATTATCAGCATGTTGTGGCCAAGGCCCAACTCGTAGTAGATACTCGAAATGCCACGAAAAACGTCCTAGAAAATCGTGAGAAGATTGTTAAAATTTAAAACTTATCTTAAGTATTTAATCACAGACCCGAGTATAAGGGGAATCGGCAGATTCCCCTTATACCTATATCATAGGGGCTAGCCATCAGAGGTAGTAATAGTACAGAATCAATAAAAAGAAGCACAAATAAAATACCAAAAAAAGAAAAGAGCTGTTGTATATGAGTGAACAAAAAAAGATCCGGTTTGCGATTATTGGGTGTGGGAGAATTGCCCCGAAACATGCAGATTCTATTGTTGCGCTTCCTGAGGCAGAACTCGTCGCTGTGTGCGATTTAGTGCCTGAGCTTGCTCAGGCTTTTGCCGACAAATATGGAGCAGAGCCCTATACCGATTATTTGGAAATGTTAAAGAGAGACGACATTGATGTCGTCACCATTGCCACTTCGAGTGGAATACATGCTGAAATAGGGATAGCAGCAGCAGAAGCAGGCAAACATATCTTGGTCGAAAAACCAATGGCCATGACCTTAAAAACAGCGGATGAGATGATTGCTGCTTGCCATAAAGCCGGCGTGAAATTAGGCGTCATACATCAAAACCGTTTTAACGACTCGGTAAAACTCCTGCGCACGGCCTTAGAAGCCGGTCGCTTTGGCAAGCTAACGCACGGACAGGCAACAGTACGCTGGAATCGCAATGATAATTATTATACTCAAGCACCTTGGCGCGGGACCAAGCTCCATGATGGAGGGGTACTTATGAATCAATCCATTCATAATATTGACCTTTTACAGTGGACCTTTGGCCCAGTGGAGTCTGTTTTTGGATATACAGCAACCTTTATGCGCAAAATCGAAATGGAAGATATGGGCGCAGCTGTTATCAAGTTCAAAAGCGGTGCCATCGGACTGATCGAAGCAGCCTCAACCATCTATCCGACTAACATTGAAGAGACCCTCAATGTTTTCGGGGAAACAGGCTCAGTCATTGTCGGTGGAATCGCCGTTAACCGAATTGAAGTCTGGGAATTACCGGATAGCGAGGAAGAGAAAAGAGAAATCTTCGCCAATCAAGAAGGAGATCCGCCGAACGTCTACGGCTTTGGACATAGAGAATTGATATTGGATCTCATCCAAGCAATTCGAGAAGACCGGGAACCAGCGATTCCAGGCGAAGAAGGGCGTAAAGCCTTAGAGATTATTTTAGCCATTTATAAATGCCAAGAAACGAAGGAGCCCGTTGTGTTTCCTATGCCTTCCGAGTAAGGAAATTAGGGATATATGGAGCTAGGGGAGTTTGATTTACAACGTTCGCTCCGAAAGCTGCGTAGACCAAACTAACGCGCAAAGCCGCCCGCTCCGACGAGTGCCCGGCAAATTCGGCGTCCTTGCCTCAGTTGCCGGTTGGAAACGTCCTGTTTCCAACTCGTCTCCGCAGCCTGCTTTTCGCGAAGTTTGGTAAGCTACTCGCTTAAGTCGTTCTCTTTTGTAAATCAAACTCCCCGTGATGTTGGTTTGACGCGGAATTCTCGAATGCCTTTCTCATGGCCGTAATCTAAGCCTGAGAGTTACGATTACAGTAAGCGATGCCTCTACGTGAGCAGCTAACCAAACTTAGGAAAAACTGCTCTTTCATCGGCGGGGCGGGATCCAAGGACGGATCCCGCGCCAACTGAGACAGGAGTCGAATTTGGCGGAACCCCGCCCACTTGCATTAGCAGGTTTGCCTTAGTTTGGTCTGCGAGCGTAACGGAGGAGCGTCTGTAACGTAACTCTCCCACGAAAGGAGCAAATTAATGACTAATCGAATAATCGCCTCGTCAGCATCAATACCAATCAGTGCCTCCATAGCCCCTTTCTGTGTAATCGGCGAAAATGTAGTGCTCGAGGAAAATGTCGTTTTGGGAGTGGGATGTGTTCTTGGCGACGGATCTAAGGTAGGTGAGGGAAGCGTACTAGGGAATTATGTTAGTATTGGAGTAGAAGGACGTTTAGGCGCTCGCACACGCATAGGAGATCATACCACGATTTACGCACAAGTTGAGCTAGGAGAAGACGGCTTTATAGGGAGCAACTCTTCGATCGGACGTTTGCCTAAGGCTGCTGCTACGAGTACTGTTAAAGCACAGGCAGACTTGCCTCCTCTAAGGATGGGAAATGGTTTCACAGTCGGCTGTTCTGCCGTTCTCTATGCAGGGACAAGCTATGCCGACGCGGCCTTTATTGGAGACGGAGCAGTCGTGCGCGAGAGATGCTCGATTGGGCAGAATGTCGTTATCGGTAGCGGAGTTGCGGTAGAAAACGATACCAAGATTGGTTCCTTCACTAAGATCCAGACCGGTTCTTATATCACGGCTTACATGGAGATTGAAGAGCGAGTTTTTATCGCCCCAATGGTTACTACGACTAATGATAACTATATGGGCCGTACCGAAAAACGCTTCAAATCAATCAAAGGTGCGACCATTCAGCGGGGAGCCCGTATCGGCGGTGGTGCCATCCTCTTGCCGGGTATCAACGTCGCTCCAGAAACCTTCGTAGCCGCAGGTGCTCTAATCACCAAAGACACCACAGCAAAACGCGTCCTAAAAGGGTTCCCAGCCAAAGACCTCAGAGCGGTACCAGAGGAAGAACTCCTGTAAACAGACAATATATATGCAGTATAGAAAGGAAGATTAATATGAGGATTCCACTTTTAGACCTTCAAGCACAGTATTTGTCGATTAAAGATGAAATTAATGAAGCCATTCAGAACGTGCTGAATTCTTCTGTGTATATCTTAGGTCCGGAAATGAAGACGTTAGAGAAGGAAATTGCAGCTTTCTGCGGAACCAAGGAAGCGGTTGCCGTGGCCAACGGGACGGATGCTTTGGTATTGACGCTCAAGGCTTTTGGTATAGGCCCGGGAGATGAAGTCATCACCACGCCGTTTACGTTCTTTGCGTCAGCAGAAACGATTGCTCAGGTCGGCGCAACGCCTGTTTTTGTTGATATCGACCCAGTGACCTTGAACATGGACATAACTCAGCTTGAGGGGAAAATAACCTCTAAAACAAAAGCCATTATTCCTGTACATATTTTTGGTCAAATGGTGGATGTAGAAAAAATCATGGAAATTGCAGCTCGTCATGACCTAAAAGTCATAGAAGACGCTGCTCAAGCAATTGGGGCAGAGTATCGAGGTAAAAAAGCGGGCTCTATTGGACATGCCTCAACCTTTAGCTTCTTCCCAACAAAAAATTTAGGAGCCTATGGGGATGCTGGTATGATCGTCACTGATGATGCAGACCTAGCCTCGCAACTTCGGATACTTCGATTCCATGGAACGAAAATTAAGTATTATCATGACGAAATAGGGTATAATAGTCGACTTGATGAGCTCCAAGCTGCAATTTTGCGGGTTAAGCTTCGTTATCTCCCCGTCTGGAATGAGGCTCGACGAAAAAAGGCTAAGCTTTATGATCAACTCCTCGCCGATGCAGCGGTTCAGATACCGGGCCGCGATCCCCAAGCCTTGCCCGTCTATCACCTTTATGTGCTCCGGACGGAAGAACGCAGTGCCCTCATGGAGCGACTTAAAGCCGGCGGTGTGGCCAATGCTATTTATTATCCACTTCCACTCCACTTACAAAAGGCGTTCCGAAATCTTGGCTATAAGGTCGGAGATTTTCCAGTGTCAGAAAAAGCTTGTGAACAAGCCCTTGCGATACCATGTTACCCTGAATTGAGCCTTGAACAACAACAAGAGATCGCAGCTTTGATCCGATCTTAAGTAAGTGCGTGTTTTGTTGTAAATGCGCAAAGTCTGTAGTAAAATGTGGAGCAGTGATTTAAAGCAGAAAGGGAGTATGGCATATTTTGAAAGATAATAAAAAATGGATAACTGCCTTATTCGCCCTTTTTATTCTATTTAATATAGTCCTAAGCCCTAGTTCAATGGGTGTCAGTACGTACGCCTTGATTCTAGGTATCATCATTATTTACAATATCAAGTGGGAAAAACCTTCAGAACTTCTCTTTTACTTTGTGCTCTTGTTTTCAGTGACGGATTTTGCCTTTAACCTTCCGGTGGGTGGGCGTTTTAATATTTACTATCTGCATATCGCGATGTTTATACTTACACTATCCATGGGGCTATCGTTTATTAAGAGACGACCGTTGCCTAGATTAAAGGATATTTTCAGCAATCGGTACATTATATTTCTTGTAATTTTTGTCGCTTATATGTTT
The DNA here is from genome assembly GCA_927405585.1 of uncultured Desulfosporosinus sp. GTDB lineage: Bacteria > Bacillota > Desulfitobacteriia > Desulfitobacteriales > Desulfitobacteriaceae > Desulfosporosinus. The sequence goes on along the minus strand of CAKMJS010000020.1, from coordinate 12,900 downwards.
CTATCATTGGCCTGGGTTGAGAATCTGGGCATGGCTATCAAGTATATGATTAATTACGCAATCATGATTTGCTTCATGCTTGCCGTATACACCTTTAATCCCAATCTGGATAAGGCGAGAGAAACCCTTAAAGTCCTACTCTATACGACCATTCCTGTCTTGATTATTGGCACCTTTGAGATGATGGCCATCCGTTTGCCGATCAGAAATATCTTCAAAGAGGGTGGATGGTACGAAAAAGGACCTGAATTTCTCCAGACGATTCCGACTGTATTTTTCTATAATCCCAACAACTATGGCGTTTTCTTGGTGATGGTCATATCGTTTGTACTTCCCTTTTTTGCTTACAAACGTGCGAAGGGACCCACAGGATTATTTTGGGTTATCCTAATTGGATCGGTTTTAAATTTGATTTTTTGCACGTCAAGGACATCTTACATAGTCATGCTGCTTACGGTATTTGGGTTTATCCTATTCTTTATGTTTACGAGGGAATGGCATAAATTCCGTCGGGTCTTGGCCGCGGGAATGGTGACACTGATCATTTTTTATGGTTTGTCTTTTATGCCTGACATGAGAATGTATTACGGGAAATTTAACGATACTCCAATTCTCAATTTCCTAAGTTTTAACCGAATTGTAACCGAGCAACCGATCGTTCAATATGGAGAAGAGGGGTCCACCAACGATCGATGGACAACCATTGTTAATATTGTTGAGGGAGTCGTTATCAAAGGACAATTTCAAGGCTTTGGAGTTAATAACACCACAATGTATTTGAAAGACGTTGGGAATACGCATGGAATTGTCAACCCTCACAGTCTCTGGTTCGAATTGCTGGGGGATTTTGGCATAGGAATATTCCTATATTCTGTCTTTATCTACCTTAGCCTCCTCTGGGACTTGCTTAAGGTTTATCGTAAAAGTATTAAGAGTGGAGCCTATGGGTTAACCTCTTATTTAACGATAAGCTTATTTGGTGCCCTTGGAGGGTTTGTTTTGTCAGCCTTTGCCCCAAGCTCAGTGATAAGCTTCTCTCAGATGTGGCTGTTATTTGGGTTGGCAGCGGCCGTGATTCTTCACCAAAAGGAGTTCCTTGAAAATACCTCAAAGTAACCTCTTAATAGAAGTTCTACGATTCTTTAGGCTGAAAGCTTAAAAAGCTGGATTAAGCCTAGCATTAGTGACTGAGGAGGGCATTTGTGCGTATTTTGATTTTGGCAGGCTGGTACCCTAACCAAGGAAATCCTATGAAAGGAATCTTTGTCAAGGAGCAAGCACTTGCCCTAGCGAAGGCCGGTCTCTCGGTGGCTGTTTTTTCCCTTTTTGATGAAGCCATCAAACCTGGAGAGATGAAAGTTGAAAACGAACAGAGCGTTTTCGTCTTTCGGGCCAACACTCTTGGTTTAAAAAACCGCTACCTCGCTCGGATTGTTAGTTATTTCACGGCGCTTCACCGGTTAGGAGAAGTTGTTAAACGTTTCCAACCGGATTTAATACACGTTCATGTAGGCTATCCTGCTGGGATCGTGGCCTATCTTTTCACACGGTACCATAAGATCCCTTATATTATTACGGAACACATGTCCTATCTTCAAGACTATGTAGCTAAATGGCAACATCGGATCCTGCTTAAGCCGGCGTTTGAACAGGCAGCTTTTGTTTTGCCGGTCAGTCAGGCATTAGCCCAGCAAATCAAGAGTTTTGGCTGGAAGATGAAACTTAAGCCTGTACCTAATGTCGTGGACACAGAGCGATTTACGCCGATATCCACAGAGGAACAAACGAAGCATCCTGCTATAATAGATCAGGAAGGGGCTCCGAAAACAATCCATCTGCTGTTTGCTGGGAATATGGAAGAAACTCAGGTTAAGGGAGTTCAGTATCTTCTGCCGGCCTTTGCTCAAGTTTGTCAGGAAGTGGCGCCTCTGAGGCTCCATTTAGATTTAGTAGGAGATGGTGTAAAGCGTCCTGCTTATGTAGAGTTAGCCAAGCAGAAGGGTATTTCAAGTTGCTGCACCTTCCACGGACGAGTTGACCCTAGAGATATGCCTGAGCTCTATAGGAAATCAGATTTTATAATCCTGCCATCCTTGAAAGAAACCTTCGGCTGTGTACTGATCGAAGCCCTATCGACGGGTAAGCCTGTGCTCGCAACGAACTGTGGGGGTCCTCAAGGTATAGTCAATCAAACGGTGGGCCTCTTGGTGGAACCAGGAAGTATTGAAGAGCTGGTTAAGGGCATGAGAACAATGCTGAACACGCTGGATCAATACCGATCAGGTGACATAAGGGACTATGCAATCACCCATTTCAGTGGTCAAGCTTTAGGAATTATGTTGAGAGAGGTCTATGAAAGGTCTTTGAAGGGGTCTAAGAAAGGTCTATGAAAATCTCCTCAGTACTTTCAAAACTTCAATACTTCAATAAATTTCTATAAACTTAAACTTCTAAAAAACCTCACATAAACTCCGCAATAACCCCTCAACTATGTATCGCTATTTAGTTACTATTAAACATTAAGAAAGGAATTATGAAAGAAATGGGTTTTACTAAATCCGTTATGATTACTTTCTTCAGCAACTTGCTTTTGTTCTTCCTTTCCATTGTTAATACGACTATTCTATCCCGTGTCCTGGGTCCCGAAGGGAAAGGGATTGTCGACGTTGCATTTAACTTTTTAAGTTTTATTACACTCATTCTTGGAATGGGGTTTGCAGCTTCGAATGTTTATTTCTTGGGAAAGAAAAAGGAAAATTTAAACAAGATTTTCGGGAATAATATACTTATTGTAATTTTAGGCAGCTTAGTTTTGGTGCCTATCTATTTTATTCAGATTCGTTGGCAATTTAAATTTCTGGAAGGAATCACAAACCTACAGCTGATCATTGTTCTCATGACCGTTCCCTTAATAATTTTTAAATCGTCAATCATCAATGTCTTGCTAGGATTGCAGGAAATTGTGGAATATAATCGAATTAATATAGTGGACAAGATTTTGAGTCTTATCCTGCTCGCAGGATTTTTACTGATTGCTGTGAATCCTACTGCGGCTATGCTGTCCATCTTAGCAGGAACAGCCGTGATCTGTGTTTGGCAACTGTATAACTTTATGATCCAGCGAAGAATATCCCCCCGGCTGGATTCCCCGCTGATGAAATCGATGTTGGGGTATGGGTTGAAAGCTCAAGCGGGTAACATTATTCAACGTTTGAATTACCGTCTTGATGTGTTTATCGTCAATTACTATTTACCGATTGAACAAGTCGGGATCTATGGAATTGCCGTGGTCTTAGGGGAAACCCTTTGGGGGGTTACGGGCAGCATAGCGACCATCGTTTTCCCGATTGCATCCTCATCCACCAATAAACAAGAATTGGTTAAGTTTACTAATCAGGTGACCAGGGTTAGCTTTTCGATTATTATTATCTTCTCAATTATCATCGCTCTCGTTGGAAAAACGTTTATTATTCTTTGGTTTGGGCCAGCGTTTGCATCAGCCGCTGGAGCGCTGCTCTGGCTTTTACCTGGGATTTGTATTTTTTCCGTCTCCAACATCCTAGCCAGCTATTTAGCGGGAGTTGGTCTGGTCGAGAAAAACATTTACTCTTCGATCGTTTCAGTTATTGTGACTGTCATCTTTAATATTTATCTGATACCCAAAATTGGGATTAACGGGGCAGCGATTGCGACTAGTCTTTCCTACATAGTCTTCACCTTGATGACGATTTGGTTTTATAACCGATATACACAGGCGCGATGGCAAGATATTATCCTTCTCAAGAGGTCTGATATTACGCAAATCAGAGCAGTTATTGCCAGTAAATTAAACAAGAAATAGTAGATTAAAGTAGCAAAAGTAGATTATAAAAGGAAAAGAAATTAAACAAGTAAAAGCAATAAAACAAGTAAAATTAGATTACTCAAGGATAAGTAACTTGAGTAAGCAACCATTTAACATATTATAGGGAGTGCACCGAGAATTCTAAGTGGGGGGGAATGAACTTGTTGTGGATTATCTTAGTCATGACCATTTTAGCAGTCGGTTGGGGGTGGAAAGATTCACGTTATTTGCTCCCCCTTTTAATTCTTAGCCTACCCTTAGAAATCTCTAGAACCTGGTTTCCTCACTTATCAATCTTAGATAAATTCGGGGAATTTGTCGGTGTCATTTACTTTGGCCGAATTTTTACTCTAGCTGTGATCGCCTACTTTATAGTTAGCCTTCTAAGACGGAGGGGGGCGGATCAGTTTCTCAAAAATGCCCGTGATAGTTTAGCCGAGACCCTCCGCTCCCCCTTATTTGTTGCCTTAGGGAGTTATATTGTTTGGGGTGCATTCTCGGCCATTTGGTCGGTAGATCGATTACATACGTCAGTGGGTGTCGCTCGATTAGCCCTACTTTGGCTACTCGGAGCGGCTGTGTATGACCTCGTCAGACGCCGAGAGGGACTTGTATCGCTACCTGCCGCCTTTGCAGTGGTATCGACAACTTTGGCGGGAATTGGCATCTATGAGCTATTGAGTAAACACTACATCTGGTTAGCAGAGATCTATCAGCCGATTAATCGGATTAACGCAACCTTTGTAGACGCCAATATTTACGCTCGTTTTCTAATCATAGGTTGCCTGGCCACGGCCTTTTTGATGTTTAATATGAATAAGACGGGCAAACTAATAGGAGTACTCGCTTTAGTACTTCAGATCGCAGCGTTGCTCGGGACAGGATCAAGAGTGGGTTGGCTGGCCATGATCCTTGTAGCCATCGGCCTAGCAGTTTTGGCTCGCAGTCGGGCGGTTGTTTTGACAGTCTTGGGAGCCTTGGCTTTATTGGCGATGAGTATCCTGCTCAATAACGGATTACTGATGCGAGTCATGGAAGTAACCCAAAATTTCTGGGCGGCTTCCACAGCGAGGCATTATTTAATCCTTTCCGGACTTGATATGTTTAGCCAAAATCCTTGGGGTGGGCTAGGACTCGGTGGGTTTCAACATGCCATGCTAACAACCTATGCTTCGCAAGTCGTGAACGAAGTCAGTCTTTCCCATACCGCGCTGGTCACCACGGCTGCAGAGCTGGGGGTCGTAGGCTTAGGCATTCTGGCAATTTTTTTAGTATATCTTTACGGGCGCCTTCACAGAGCGCGTATGGCCCTTCGCTACTCTTATCAACAATCTCACGACACAAAGCTCTACTATCAAGAGATTTTTGCCGTGCTCGCGATTACTGCGATTTTTATTAGTGCTCAAGGCGAAGGCCGTTTCTTGGAAGACCCTTACTTATGGATCCTAATAGGCTTTTTAACAGCAGTTCGAAAACTTAAGGAGGTGAGCTAAAGTGCGCTTATGCTTTCTTGGTGACGCCGGAAGCATTCATTTGCAACGCTGGATTAACTATTTCTTAAAGGCAGGTTATCAGGTGGACGTGATATCCTTTCGTCCGTGCGAGATCGAGGGGGCTAAAGTACACCTTTTGGCTCAGGGACACGGTGGAAGGCTTGCCTATGTAAAGGCAGTTTACAAAATCCGCCAGCTTATTCGTGAGATTCAACCGAATTTGCTCCATGCCCATTATGCGACAAGTTTTGGTTTACTGGCCTTAGTGAGTGGCTTCAAACCACTCGTTGTCACAGCATGGGGTTCAGATGTCTTGGTTGCTCCGAAGGAATCCGTGGTTTTGAAGTTAATTGTGGAGCGAGTATTAAGGCATGCCGATGCTTTGACCTCGGATTCTTCTAATATGTCCGAGCGAATGAGGGAACTCCTCAACGGGCACGAGGGCATTTTAAAGACCATTACGATGGGGGTTTCACGGGATTGGTTTGAGCAGATTCCAGAGACTGAGAAGAAGCCTTTTCAAATCCTCAGCCTAAGAGGTCATCAGACCAACTATAATATTGACGTATTGATCCAGGCGATGCCTGATGTGACGAGAGCAGTTCCCGAGGCCCAATTGATCGTGGCCGGAGAAGGCCCGGAAACGCTAGCACTCAAAGAGTTAAGCGCTTCCCTAGGAGTGGAAGGAAACGTTCATTTCGTCGGTCAACTCCCTCACGCAGCAGTTCAAAGCTATCTGAACGAGTCCTCCATTTCCGCTAGTGTTCCCACCTCAGATGCTACCGCCGTCTCCCTCCTAGAGACCATGGCTTGCGGTTCATTCCCCATCGTTACAGACTTGCCTGCCAACAGGGAATGGGTGGACGATAAAGTGAACGGACTCCTAGTTCCGGTCAAAGATTCCAAAGCCTTGGCAGAGGCAATTATTCGAGCCTTAGCAGACGGAGCTCTGAGAGATAAAGCGAGAGACATCAATCGTCAACGCGTTGGTGATAAGGCGATCTGGGAAGATAACATGGGCGAAGTGGAAGAGCTGTATCAACAATTGCTACGCCAAAGAAAGGGACGTCATGAATATAATTCAAATGGTTAAAGCCTATTCTGGAATGATGATGGGAAAGACAGACTACTGGCATCCCGATATGAATACCAACCAGGCCCTGAGTACAGAGTGTGTTGCAAAATACCCCGTGGATATGTCCGCTAAGGCCGAATATGCCGGAGTGTTCGATGAAGACCAGATCCCTCTGGTCGAAATGGATGGACACTTAAGCCATTTATCCGTCACAATCGCCCAGTATGCCTTGGGTAATTATGACGAGTATATAAGAACTCAGAAGTCAAAGTATCTCAAACGTTTCATAGGCTCGGCGGATTGGCTCGTTCAGAACCTAGTAGAGTATCAAAGCGGACAGTGGGGATGGATTAATGATCATGATAAATTAATCTATAACCTCAAGAAACCTTGGCTTTCCGCCTTATCTCAAGGGCAGGCACTCTCCGTTTTAGTCAGGGCTTATCAGGAAACGAACGATGAGGTGTACCGAGATAGCGGGCAAAAAGCACTCAGAGCCTTCAATGTTCCAGTTGCTGAAGGTGGCTTGCTTGCCAAATGGCAAGGCTTAGATTATTTCGAAGAGTATCCGTCTCAGACACCGTCCTTTGTTTTAAATGGCTTTATCTTTGCACTGTGGGGCTTATGGGAATTTTCTCTAATCACAAAGAGCGCAGAGGCCAAGGCGTACTATGAGTCCGGGCTGAAAACGCTGGAACACTGTTTGAAGGAGTACCAAGTCCCCCATCTGAACTGGTCCAGGTATGACCTTTACCCCTTTAAAGTGACGGATATTGCCAGCATCTTTTATCATAAGCTCCATATCCAACAACTGAGAGCCATGGCCCTTCTCACCGGAAACGACCTGTTCAAGCAGCAAGCAGAAAGTTGGGAAAAGGGAAGAAAGAGCACAGTCCGTTATGTCCTGGCGACGGGATATAAAATACTTCATAAGCTCTCGATTAGCAAGCAGAGCAGTTATGTGCCCAGTGTGAAAAAAGGGTAGAAATAGTCGGAGGAAGACAATGAAGAAAGTTCTGATGATTTCGTACTTTTTCCCCCCTCTAGGTGGAAGCGGAGTACAGCGAACCTTAAAGTTTGTCAAATATTTGCCGACTTATGGGCTGCAACCAATTGTTAGCACCGTGCAGAGTGGCCATAACTTCGCGTACGATGAGTCCCTCTTGAACGAGATCCCAGACACAGTTCAGGTCTATCGCTCGAGCAGTTTGGAAACTCTGTGGCTGAGAAGTATAATCGAAAAGTTAGCTCACCTTCGAAGGTCCCGGGGGGTACCGAACATACAGACCTCGGTACAAGAGGCTACCACCACCGAAGCAGAGTCAGAGGTACCAGTACCACGCGTAGAAATAAAAGTCCCACGCTTGGATGGAGCGTATGAAAAGACATCAAAAAAAACTTCTAAACAAAAGATTTTTGAGTTTATCGACAACTATTTGTTTATTCCAGACTCCAAAGTGCGTTGGCTACCGTTTGGGTTTCTTAAATCATTACGGGTTGCCCGCAAGGAACGCGTTGATTATCTTTTTTCCACTTCTTACCCGTATACGACTCATCTCATAGCTTTATGGGTTCATAAGTTCTACAGAAAACCCTGGATTGCGGATTTTCGGGATCCTTGGGTGGGAAATAAAGCGATGCAAAAAGAGCTTCCCTTTCGCTTGAAAATAGATGCTTGGCTAGAAAGTAAGGTCGTTCAGAAGGCAGATTATCTGGTGAATGTAACACCCTCCCTCACCGAGATGTACAAAAAACGTTATCCTGAGCAGGCGAAAAAGATGATTACTATTACCAATGGGTTCGATCCAGACGATTTCATGGGTATCTGCCCTGTAATACAGGAAAAATTCACGCTTATACATACTGGAATTATTACTGAGGCTTATGACATGGCAACCTTTGTAGAAGGGGTTGACAGCTTTCTTAAGAAACAACCAGAGGCGCGTGAACTTTTCCAAGTCCTATTTATCGGTTTTGTTCCACCGAAATATGAAGACCTTTTAAGGAATACACTGAAAGAAACGGTTAAAATCCTGCCCTATATGAGCCACAAAGAGGTTCTGAACTACCAAGCCGGATCACACTTGCTGTTCCTCACGTTTGATCAGAGTGTCGATGTCGCTTATTCCGGGAAAATCTTTGATTATATAGGCGTCGGCAAGCCAATCTTAGGGCTTCTGCCGGGTGGGGTAGCCGCTGAGCTTATCGAGAAACGAAAGCTGGGTACAGTGGTTTCCTTAGGACAACCTCTCGAACTTGCCAACGCAGTGAGTCAGTATTTTAATAGCTGGCGAGAGCAGGAGCGAGAAGGATCGCGTGCTGAGGTTCAAGAAGGACAGGTCGCCGACACTTTAGGACAGAGCGTTGAGACGCTAGAAGGAATGAGTTCTGAAATCCAAGCTACAGCGACTGAGAAGTGCGCCGATTTTAACCGGTTAAATTTAGCGGGCCAGCTTGCTAGCTTGATGAATTAGAAGACGAAAAATGATACAGTAATATGAAAAATGTAATGAAAACTAGAAGTGGTAGAAGTTAGAAGTAATAGAAGTAATAGAAGTAATAGTAGTAGTAGTAGTAGTAGTGGACAGCAGCGGAAGTGGAAACCAGTAGAAGAAATCGTTGCAATATAAGTAATACGTGATGGAAAGGAGACCAAGACGTGCGAATTTTGATGCTGACTCAGTATTTTTATCCAGAAAACGGAGCGGCGCAAGTTCGCCTGTTGGAAGTAGCCAAAGCCATTCGGGATAATGGGCATGAAATAGAGGTAGTGACAGCGTTCCCGAATTACCCGACCGGGATAATCCCTAAGGAATACCAAGGCAGGTTTTTTATGAAGGATTCTCACGAGGGAATACCCATCTACCGAACTTGGATTTACCCAGTCCAAAGAGGAAAACTATGGAAGAGATTGCTTAACTATTTTTCCTTTGTCTTTTCCGCCCTATATGGGGTCGTCAAGGCAGGAAAAGCCGATTATATATTTGTGGAGTCACCCCCGCTTTTCATTGGGTTTACAGCATTTTTTGCTAAGTGGGTGAAGGGGGCAAAATTAATCTTAAATATCTCTGACCTCTGGCCTGAATCAGCGGTTTCCTTAGGTCTGGTCACCAACAAATCTGTGATCGCCTTGACTGAAAGGTTAGAAAGGTCTATGTATAAAGCAGCTTGGCGGATTTCCGCCCAGACGGAAGGAATTATAAAATCTTTAAATGACCGAGGAATTTCGGCAGATAAGCTTGTTTTCTTACCAAACGGAGTAAATCCGGATCTTTTTGCCCCGCAAGCACCCGATAAGCTCCTACTCCAGGAACTGGCGCTTCATGATAAGTTTGTCATCCTTTACGCGGGGACTATGGGGTATGCTCATGGTCTAGAAGTAGCTTTACAAGCTGCTAAGAGCCTTGAAGTAATAGCTCCAGAGGTTGTATTTCTGCTCGTAGGGGACGGCTCAGAAAAACCACGTCTCCAAGACATGGCGCTGGATCTGGGACTCAGTAATGTACGCTGGGTGGACTTTCAACCCATTACTGAAATGAGACGTTACTATAGTCTAGCAAGCGTTACGCTCTCGACTCTTCGGCGCTACAAGCTCTCCGAAGGAGTACGTCCTTCGAAGTTATTTCCTGGCTTAGCGAGTGCCAAACCCCTAATCTATGTCGGAGAAGGGGAAGGGGCAAAGATTGTGGAAGATAGTGGCGGGGGGATCGTCCTTCCACCAGAGGAACCGGAACTCCTTGTCCGAGCTATTCTAGAGCTGCAGAAGGATCCAGCGCGTTGCCGGGAAATGGGCAAGCAGGGACGTGAGTTTGTGACGCTACACTATGCTTGGAATTCTATCGTCGCCCGCTGGTCAGGGAAGTTAGACTTATAAGCTAAGCTAGAGCCTCTGGGAGGACCATCGTTTGGGAATCTAGACTGAGAAGAAAGGGGGGAACTGACATGCCAAAACTGTGTTTATTAGCGAATGCAGCAAGCCCACATACCCAAAAATGGGCGATCGAACTATCCCGTCGAGGATGGGTCGTTGAACTCATCAGTTTCTTGCCTGCAGAAATCCCCGATATCTCGGTCCATGTTGTCCCAAAAAGTCTCGGCGGTAAAGCTGACTTCATATTGCGACTGCAGTGGGTTGAGAGAAAGGTCCAGGAGCTACAACCCGACTTGCTTCATGCTCACTACGCCACAAGTTTTGGCTTTATTGGAGCTCTTTCCCGAAAACGCCCGTTTGTGATATCGGCGTGGGGGAGCGATATCTTTTCTTTCCCGAGGAAGTCTTTTTTCCATAGAATATTGCTGTCGTGGATTTTGAGAAAAGCAAACTTCCTTTGTTCAACCAGCGAAATCATGGCCAAAGAAATGTACCGCTATATCGACAAGGATAGCAAGATTGAAGTCATACCGTTCGGTGTTGATCTTGAACAGTTTTCTCCCCCACAGAAGAGAGAGATTGCGCCCCGTGAGCAAGTGGTCTTCGGAGTAGCCAAATACCTACAGCCGATCTATGGACTTGATTATTTGGTCAAGGCGTTCGCTCGAGTGGAGCATAATCATCCAGGTCGCGCTTTACTTAAAATCGCCGGGGACGGACCCGAGCTTGGCCGTCTTCAGGCTATGGCCGAAAAGCTTGAGATTTCGAGTAAAGTCGAGTGGTTAGGGGAAGTGACGAATGCTGAAGTTGCAAGCTTCTACCAAGAATTAGATGTCGTTGTCGTGCCTTCACTTGAGGAAAGTTTTGGGGTGACTGCGGTGGAAGGCTCAGCATGTGCTCGTCCGATTATTGCTAGCCGTGTAGGAGGACTACCGGAAGTGGTTTTAGACGGAGAGACTGGAATTATGATTGAGTCCCAAAATGTCGGTAGTCTAGTCGATGCCATGGAGTATATGTTGGAAAATCCAGAAGAACGGGCACGAATGGGCCTAGCTGGTCGGGAGTTTGTCTTGAAGAACTATGATTTTCAAGATAACGTGACCCAGATGGAAAAGGTTTATAAAGCCTTGATTAAGTCAAAGCTTTCAATATAAAGGAGTTGCATAAAACATGGCACGCAAAGAATTTTTAACCTATGGATTACCTCTCATTGAAGAGGACGATATCAGCGAAGTAGTCGATAGCCTTCGATCAAATTGGATTACGAAGGGACCCAAAACCCAAGAATTTGAGAAACAATTTGCAGAGTATATTGGAGTTAAACATGCTATAGCAGTGAACTCTTGCACCGCAGGGTTACATCTCTCACTCGTCGCTGCCGGACTGGGTGTAGGGGACGAAGTGATCACGACACCGATGACCTTTGCCGCCTCAGCGAACGTAATCATTCATACTGGAGCAACACCGGTCTTCGCAGACATCGATCCTGTGACGATGAATATTGATGTCAACGAAATCCGCAAAAAGATAACCCCCCGAACCAAGGCGATTATTCCAGTGCATATGGCGGGGCATCCCTGTGAGATGGATGAGATCATGGACCTTGCCCGGGAACACAACCTCTTTGTTCTTGAGGATGCGGCGCATGCCGTTTATACTCAGTACAAAGGGACACTGATCGGCTCTATTGCCAATGCCACCGCTTTTTCCTTTTATGCTACGAAGAACCTAGCGACCGGAGAAGGGGGTATGGTCACTACGAACGATGACGAGCTAGCGGATAAGATCAGAATCATGAGTTCACATGGTATGAGCAGGAACGCCTGGAATCGTTATTCGGCGACAGGTTCCTGGTACTATGAAGTTCTGTATCCAGGCTTTAAATATAATATGACGGATATTCAAGCGGCTCTGGGTATAACTCAGCTTGCTAAGCTCGAGCGCATGCAGGGGGTTCGCTTAGAAATAGCTGAGCGCTTTAACGAAGCGTTTGGCAAAATGCCCGAACTGGAAATTCCCGTGACCCAAGCTTATGCCCGTCATGCTTGGCATTTGTACATCCTGAAGCTGAACCTAGAGAAACTCACCATAGACCGCGCACAGTTCATTGAAGAATTACATCTTGAACAGATTGGCACGAGCGTTCACTTTATTCCCGTACCAATGCACCCTTATTATAGAGATACGTTTAATTTCCAAAAAGGAGATTTCCCGCAAGCGGAAACAACGTTTGAACGGATTATTTCTTTGCCGCTTTATCCGAGGATGAGTGCGCAGGATACGGAAGATGTTATTGAGGCTGTCAGACGCATAGTGGAGCGTTTTCGACGTTAAAGATGACGGGGGGACGTTCACAATCGTTCATCCCATGCACTCGCAGGCCAAACTAACGCCTCAAGCTCGGGTTCCGGCGGGATACCCGGCAACTCGACATCACGGCGCCTTGCCGTCCATGGCGGCGCTCTAATCTCGAACGTCCTGTTCGAGTCCTGTCTCGGATGCCGGCGTCGCACACGAAAGCCTCCGGTGGAGGGTTTCGCCGAAAGCGCACAACCCTTAACGAATACATTCGCGCTGAAGGTCGTGAAGGAAGGAGACTAACAGATGAGTGAGAGAT
>CAKMJS010000019.1 GCA_927405585.1 uncultured Desulfosporosinus sp. | reverse complement strand
TTCAAGACGGTGAAGGTCGGCAATTCTATGGTCTCTAATGTCACTTTGAACAATCACGACTATATAAACCTGCCGTCTTCTCACCGACCACCGGCTCCCCCACCAACGCATCGTAATCGACCGTGTAGATATCGGGAATATCGTGCACCAGTCCCTTCTCGCCATCACGACACCTTGCCATCCATGGCGGTGTTACTAACCTCGAACATCCTTGTTCGAGTCATGGCAAGCGAATAAGTTCAACTAAGGCTGCTGCCTTCGCCAGTGGTTTGGTGACAGCCAAGCTATTTATAATATTGAGTTACTGATTAGAGGAGTAAAACCATGGAAAGAATGGTGAGAGGAAGGGGACTGAACCGATGACCTATGTTGCTAGGTGGATCGATAAAAATGAACATACACGCTTTAATGAGTTTTTAGCTAAACATTCGAAGGGGCATGTACTCCAATCTTGGGAATGGGGAGAGATTAAGAGCAGGACGGGATGGGTGCCCTGGAGATTGGTTGTTGAAGAGGGCAGTGAAATTGTGGCGGCGGTCTCTATTCTTGAGCGGAAGATTCCCGTTGTAGGAATCCCTATCTTTTATGCTTCTCGTGGACCGGTGGTTGACTGGAAGAACGTCGAGTTGTTTGATTTGGTTTTGGCTGAGATTCGTAAGTTAGGAAAATCGCGTGGAGCGATTTTCCTCAAGGTTGATCCTGATTTGCCGTCTTCTGAAAAGGAATTGGAACAGTATTTGCTTTCCAGAGGATTTAGATCTGCTGAGAGTGGCAAGGGTTTTGAAGGGGTTCAGCCTAAGTATGTGTTTCGTCTGGATATTTCGCCGGATGAGGAAACTCTTCTCAGTAATATGCAACAAAAAACACGGTACAATATTCGTCTGGCCCAGAAGAAAGGGGTACATATTCGAAAAGGGACGCGCGATGATTTACCGGACTTTTATCGTGTTCTTAAAGAAACTACCGAACGTGACCGCTTCTTAGTGCGGGCTTATTCCTATTTTGAAGACCTTTATGATTCTTTAGTGCCAGTAGGCTTAGGAGAATTGTTTATTGCTGAATATGAAGGGAATATCATATCTGGTACTTTGGCATTTGTTATTGGAAATAAAGCCTGGTATATATATGGAGCTTCGTCTAATGCTCATCGAAATGTTATGCCTAACTACTTAATTCAGTGGGAGATGATTCGCTGGGCAAAGTCGTTGGGGTGTACGCTTTATGATTTCCGAGGGGTCCCTGGACACTTGACGGAAGATAATCCGCTTTATGGACTTTATCGCTTTAAGAAGGGGTTTAACGGGGAGTACACTGAGTTTATTGGAGAATGGGATCTAGTGTATCGCCCAGTTACCTATTTTCTCTGGAATCATTTAGAACCGCTGTATTCTGATGTTATGAAGGGATTAATATCAAAGTTACGGCGAGTGCGGAGGAGATAACGCCATGGCTGGAACCTGGATAGAAGTGGACTTGGATGCCATAGTAAGCAATTATCAAGAAATAATTAAGCACCTCCATCCCGAATCGAAATGTATGGCAGTTGTAAAAGCGGATGCCTATGGTTTAGGCGCGGTTCAAGTAGCTCTTGCCTTGGAGCGAGTTGGATGTGAAGCGTTTGCGGTTACCAAGGTTGAAGAGGGCTTAATGTTGCGTAAGCATGGGATAAAGGGACTAATTTTAGTGTTAGGTCCGACCACACAGGAGGAATGGACGGAGGCTGTTGGAGCTCAATTGCAACTGACGCTTACCGAATTGTCCTCAATTGCCAAGTTGAATGAAGTTTGTGAAGACTTGAACCAGGATGTATCAGTCCAGCTCAAATTGGAGACAGGCATGGGGAGAACGGGATTTCGGCTATCTGAGCTGGATGAGCTCTCTAGGAACTTGGCGAGTGCTCCTCAGCTTAAGGTTGTTGGGGTATATACTCATTTTGCTCGAGCAGCCCAAAGGGACAAACGCTATACATTAGAGCAATATGAACAGTTTACGCTCCTCACAGCTCGTCTTGAGGAATTGGGGATTCATCCAGTATGGAAACACGTCTGCAATAGTGCTGCTTTTCTGGATTATCCTGAATGGCATCTTGACTTTGTCCGTATCGGGACACTATTGATTGGGCATTATCCCGGGCAGGGTTTTGGCGGGAAAATAGTATTAAGAGACCCATGGGTTGCTAAAAGTCGGATTGTTCATCTGCGCCAAGTACCAAAAGGAACGTATGTAGGGTATCAAAGCATCTATCGTACGAAGTCCGTTACCCAGCTCGCCGTGATCCCAGCAGGGTATGCAGATGGATTAGGTTTAGCTCCCCACTTTGTTCCCCAAGGATGGATTGATTTTCTTAAGATAGTAATTAAAAATTTTGCGGCTTTAATAGGTATTTTTCTTAGCCAAGAGCGAGTAGAATTAAAGGGGCGGACTGTCCGTGTTGCTGGAAAGATTGGTATGCAGCTTACAGTAATTGATGTGGGTATGCAAGACTGCGCGTTAGGAGATGAGGTTAGGATTCCGTTGCGCAGGACAGTAGCGAATCCCAGGATACATAGGAAATATAAACAAGATGGACGAATTTTGTCAGAACGAATTATTGAAGAAGGAGTTTCATCAACGTATACAGAATATTCATTTTAGATTAGATAAAGGAAAGGGATGTGGGGAGTGGCTAAGATTCTTATAGTAGATGACCAACTTGGTGTGCGTCGCCTACTCTTTGAGACCTTCCGAGGGGATCAACATGAGGTTGAAATGGCTGCAGACGGAGAAGAGGCCGTTGAGATGCTTAAAACATTCAAGCCTAATCTTATATTGATGGACATGAAGATGCCGGGGATGAACGGTATTGAAACTTTAAGGCAAATTCGTGCTTTAGACCGTCAAGTCGGCGTGATTATGATGACTGCCTATGGTGATGCTCAAAATATGGAGCAAGCTAAGGAGCTTGGAATTCTTCATTACTTGGGTAAGCCTTTTGATTTATTTGAATTGAGAGAACGAGTAAGAGATATATTAGCCGAGGTATAGCCTTAAGTAGTGTTTCCCGCCAAAATGACATTTTCTCTACAGTACGTATCTCGTGCCGAATGCCCAGGACACTCGGCCGTCCTTGGCCTTCGTTGTGGTTTTGGGGCTACCTTAGTTTTCTTTAACGGAAGGCAGGAAAATCTTCTTCCATGACGAAGTATAAGCTGTAGGAAGAGGTGGGAATTATGATTCTAACGACAAATACGACTATTGCTATACAATGCTCCCAATGTGGGGAGCTAGAATTCAATGCCCTCTCTCTCTTTGCATTTTCTAGTCAAGGACGCAAGAATCTGCATTGTGGTTGTGGCTGTCAACTGATGTCGCTAACCAGCAGGAACCGACGACAGTTCAACATCGCTTACGCTTGTGCTTACTGTGGGGAGACCCATTATTTGAGATTAAACAACCATGCAATTTGGGGGAAGGAAGCGTTACCGCTCGCTTGCCCTGATGTAGGGGCTTCAGTTGGGTATATCGGACCGAAGCAAAAAGTCACCCAGGCCTGTCGTGAGCGTGAAAAATCCATTGGGGAATTAGCCCTAGAGTTAGGGTATGAGGAAGATTTCGAGAATCCTGAAGTAATGCTTTGGGTTTTAGATTATCTTCATCGTCTGGCTAGGCAAGGGGATTTAGGGTGTGCTTGTGGAAATCATCAGTTAACTTTTGAATTATTGCCGGATCGTGTCGAGCTTTATTGTGAATGCTGTGAAGCAGTGGGAGTTATTTACGCGGACAGTTCAGATAATATTCGTCAAATTGAAGGAATAAAATCTGTTTATTTAGAAGAGAATAAGACTTGGCTTATCAATAGTCCGTTACGTGGCCAGCATGTTTCACGTACAATAGAGGAGGAGAAGAAATGGCGTTAGTATCGATGGTCGAGTTATTAGATCAGGCACAAAAAGGACATTATGCCGTAGGTGCTTTTAACTGTAATAATATGGAGATTGTGCAGGCGATCGTGGCCGCAGCTGAGGCTGAAAATGCTCCAGTAATCATCCAGGCGAGCCAAGGTGCAATAAAATACGCCGGAATTGAGTACATTTCAACCTTAACTAAATTAGCTGCTGAAAAGGCAAACGTTCCAATTGCCTTGCACTTAGACCACGGGACAAGTTTTGCACAGGTAATGCAGTGTGCACGTAATGGTTTTTCTTCTGTCATGATTGATGGGTCTAAGCATCTTCTTGAAGATAATATTGCATTAACCAACAAAGTGATTGAAGCTGTTCGGCCTTTAGGTATTTCTGTAGAGGCCGAATTGGGTAAAATAGGTGGGACGGAAGATGATATTACGGTCAGCGAGCGAGAGGCGTTGTTTACAGAGCCTGCAGAAGCGGAGTATTTTGTTCAAGCAACGCAAGTGGATGCCTTAGCAATTGCAATCGGAACAGCTCATGGTCAATACAAAGGGATTCCGAAACTTGATTTTGAACGACTGACAAAAATTCGGGAACGAGTTTCTACTCCGCTAGTCTTACATGGTTCATCAGGGGTACCTGAGGAAGCACTTCGCGAGGCGATTTCACGAGGTATCTGTAAAGTTAACATTGATACTAATATTCGTGAAGCCTTTGTCTTGGCTGCTCGCCATGTGCTTGAAGGAGATTCTAAGGAAATTGACCCGCGAAAAATGTTAGGTCCTGCTCGTGAAGCCGCAACTGCAATAATCCGCGAAAAAATTCGGATTTTTGGGAGCACCGGTAAGGCATAAAGGAAACATACTTCAGTTGAAGTTATCCAGGCTTGACCGAATGTCCTTGCTGCCAAGGACAGCGAGAAGGGACCGCTGGCCAAGGACGGCCGAGTGTCCCTGTAGCCCGAAGACACTGTCTTCGCACGGATTAGCCTTCTTGCAGGATGGCGAGAAGGGACCGCTAATTTTTCCTTTCAAGAGTGTTAGTGGAGGTTGGCCAATCGGATAAACTTTTAAGAAAGAAGGTAGCTGAATGCAGTTTTTTTTAGACTCTGCAAATATCGAAGAAATTAAGCAAGCTTGGAATATGGGAGTCATAGGAGGACTAACGACAAACCCCAGTTTAGTCGCTAAAGAAGGAAAAGACTTTCATGAACTTCTTAATACGGTGGTTGGGATCGTTGACGGCCCTATCAGTGCAGAAGTAATAGCCCTTGATCATGAAGGGATGTTGCAGGAAGCACATGTCTTAGCTGCTATTCATCCAAACATTGTAGTAAAAATTCCGATGACGGAAGATGGTCTTAAAACCGTAAAGGTATTAAGCAGCAAGGGAATTAAAACAAATGTTACACTCGTGTTTACGGCAAACCAAGCGTTACTGGCAGCACGGGCAGGTGCCGCATATGTAAGCCCTTTTCTTGGCAGACTAGATGACATTGGTGAAAATGGTTTGGATTTATTAGCAAATATCTGCGAGATTTATCAGGCTCATGGAATTACAACCAAAACTATTGCTGCCAGCATTCGAAATCCCGTTCATGTAACTGAATCAGCCAAAATAGGAGCAGATTTTGCAACAGTCCCTTTTGGAGTCTTGAGACAGCTATTCCGTCATCCATTGACAGATGCTGGGATTGAAAAATTCTTGGCGGATTGGAAAAAACGATAGAAATAGGTACATTCGGCCATTTATGGCCTTTTCTTAATATAAATTGGCATTGGCCTGTCTGCATACAGATAAGTTGATGCCAACTTTTATGCGTTTGATAGGGTTTTACATATTAATCGTTGTTGAAAAACCTCTAAAAGCATGTCACAATAAGGTGATAGATTTAAAATGTGCTATATAATTATTATAATTATAGTTTTAAAAGCAGAGGTTAAGCATTTAAGGGGGAATTGAAATTGGAGAGAGAACTTACAATGGAATTTGCTAGAGTGACTGAGGCTGCGGCCTTAGCTTCGGCGCGGTGGGTTGGGCTAGGGAATAAGGATGCAGCGGATAATGCGGCGGTTGAAGCTATGCGGGCCGTTTTTGATACTATTCACATGGACGGTACAGTGGTAATCGGCGAAGGGGAGATGGATGAGGCTCCAATGCTATACATTGGAGAACGAGTGGGAAACGGAGACAAACCCCAATTGGACGTTGCTGTCGATCCTCTTGAAGGAACAAATATTGTTGCCAAAGGAATGGCTGGGGCGATAGCTGTTGTTGCAATAGCTAAGAAGGGGTGCCTGCTGCATGCTCCAGATATGTATATGGATAAAATTGCCGTAGGTCCGGCAGCTGTTGGGCGGATTAACTTAGATGCTACAGTAGCCGAGAACGTCTCAAATGTAGCAAAGGCGTTAGGGAAAAGCATGGAGGATATAACGGTCGTGATTTTAGATCGCCCAAGACATCAAAAGTTGATTCAGGATGTGCGCGCTTGTGGGGCAAGGATTCGCCTTATTACAGACGGAGATGTTTCCCCGGCTGTGGCCTGTGCCTTTGAAGACACTGGTGTGGATATGATGATGGGAATTGGCGGAGCTCCGGAAGGGGTTCTCGCGGCCGCAGCCCTACGATGTATTGGAGGAGAAATGCAAGGGCGTCTTTGGCCGGAAAATGAGGAAGATGTAGCACGAGCGAAAGCCTTAGGAATTGATGATGTTAGTAAGTTGTTGACAATGGATGACTTAGTAAGCGGTGATGATGTTTTTTTTGCTGCCACAGGAATTACTGAAGGTCCCTTGGTGCGAGGGGTTACCTTTACAGCAAAAGGGGCATTAACACATACCGTGGTGGCTCGAGGAAAGACCGGGACGGTTAGATTTATTGAAGCACGTCACAGCTTCGATAAAAAACCTCGCTATGCCATGAAAGGTTGTTAATTTAGGGGTGACGATAAATTTAGGAACACGATCCTTGACCGCTTAATGATCTTTATGCTAGAATAGTAAGAGTTGACTGGAATTGTATTTTAAGGTGCGACAAAAGAGCGCCTCGATGCAAATGGGAAAGAAGGTGAAGACATGAAAGAAAAAATTCACCCAAAATATGAACAAACCACTGTTACATGTGCTTGTGGAGAAGTTATCCCAACAGGGAGCACAAGAATGAACATTAAAGTGGAAATCTGTTCAAAATGCCATCCCTTCTATACCGGGGTACAGCGGTTTGTCGATGTCGGCGGACGGGTTGATCGGTTTAAAAAGAGATATGGTATGTAAACAACGGCCTGCGGTCGTTGCTGGTGGAAAAGCAGAGCGCAAGCTCTGCTTTTTGCGTAAATGTCCGTAGCGAAGCGCGAACCTCTGACCTCGCGCATTGATATAATAGAGGAACGTAGGATGAGTAAACCCGTCTGGCAAGTAAGTTGTTTCAGTAGGGGTAATGATGCTTGACCATATGATTTAGATCAAGAACTTACGTAAATTTTTTGGGGTGTGAAAAATGTTAGAAAAGCTTTACGAGATTGAACGGAAATATGATGAATTTACAGAGCTGCTTAGTGACCCCGAAATAATTTCCAATCAGAGTGAGTGGCAAAAATACGCTAAAGCCCAGGCTGGCATGACAAATTTAGTCACGACCTTTAGGGAATATCAGGGAGTACTTCGTGAACTTGAGGAAACTGAAAACCTACTCATGGAAAAACTTGACTCCGACATGCAGGAAATGGCTGAGCAGGAGCGAGATAAATTGCGGAGCGTTTGTCAGGAACTAGAAGCAAAAATTCAGGTCTATCTCCTGCCCAAGAATCCGTTGGACGAGAAAAATGTTATTATGGAAATTCGGGCTGGAGCAGGTGGCGATGAAGCCGCCTTGTTTGCGGGAGATCTGTATAAGATGTATACCCGCTACGCAGAAGGGCGTGGCTGGAAGGTAGAACTCCTTAGCGTAAGCTACTCAGATCAGGGTGGTTATAAGGAAATTATTTTTCTAATTGAAGGGCATGGTGCCTATAGCAAACTAAAGTTTGAAAGTGGTGTGCACAGAGTTCAGCGGATTCCAGCAACAGAGTCAGCGGGCAGGATCCATACATCTACGGCTACAGTGGCCGTCCTTCCCGAAGCAGAAGAAGTGGAAGTCTCGATTCATCCGAATGACTTGCGCATCGATGTCTATTGTTCCAGCGGACCTGGCGGACAGTGCGTGAATACCACTCAGTCGGCAGTGCGAATTACCCATCTGCCTACGGGAATTATTGCCTCCTGTCAGGATGAAAAATCTCAGCTCAAGAATAAAGAGAAAGCCTTGCGTGTCTTGCGTGCTCGAATTCTTGAGAAAGCACAAGACGAGGCGAGTGGAGAGCAGGCGTCTGAGCGCCGAAGTCAGGTGGGCACTGGAGACCGGAGTGAACGGATTAGGACCTTTAACTTCCCTCAGGGACGGGTTACAGATCATCGCATCGGTTTAACGTTGCATCGTCTGGAGACAATCCTTACGGGAGATTTAGAAGAAATAATTCAGGCTCTAAATTCGTCAGATCAGGCTGAGCGGCTGAAGGCGGAGATCCAATAGCGATGTTCGATATTTGTAGTTCGAACCACGAACCACGAACATCGAGTAAGGGGGTTTTCTCTTTTGAAAGTTCTGGAGGGAATGCATTGGGGTGAAGCAAGGCTCTTAGAAAAAGGGATTGAGAATGCCCGCTTTGATGCAGACTTATTATTAGCAGGAGTTATGGCCGTTCCTCGTGACCGCCTTTATCTTGATTGGGATCGAATTTTGTCTGAGCAAGAGGAGGCGGACTATCGGGGGAGGGTTCTTCGCAGGGCTGAGCACGAGCCGCTTCAATACATATTAAAGTGTCAAGAATTCATGGGGCTTTCCTTCTTCATAGATGAGAGGGTGCTTATCCCGAGAGCGGACAGTGAACTTTTGGTCGAGAAGTGGCTTGAACTTATAGGGTTGGAAGAAAGACAAGAGCAGGAACGATTGATCAAGGTGGTAGATCTATGTACAGGAAGTGGGGCTCTTGCTATCTCGATGGCCCATTATTATCCGAAAGCAGAAGTGGTGGGAACGGATCTTTCGCAAGATGCCTTAGATGTTGCACGAGAGAATGCTGAACGTTTGAGTGTCTCAGTGCAGTGGCGTCAAGGGGACTTTGTAAAGCCTATAGAAGGGGAGCGCTGGGATTATATTGTCACTAATCCTCCCTATGTTTCTGCTGAGGAATACAGTCAGTGCGCTCCGGAGATTTTCCGTGAACCCTCTTTGGCATTTCTAGGAGGACAAGACGGGTTGGATTTCTACCGAAGATTAGCAGAAGAGACAAGGAGCTTATTATACCCTCAAGGGAAAATTCTCATGGAAATTGGCTGGAAACAGGCTGACGAGGTTTGTGAAATTTTCCGGGGGAAGGGTTATGAAACACAAGTTTTTAAGGACTTAACAGGGCATGACCGGGTGATCATAGCGAGGTGAGATGAATGCTGACAAAACGAAGTTATATTGATGGAGTAAATCCAGAAGCTGAGTTGTTAAGAGAGGGTGCAGAGTGGCTGCGAGCAGGAGAATTAGTAGCCTTTCCGACGGAAACGGTCTATGGCTTAGGGGCTAATGCGTTGGATGCTTCAGCATGTGCTAAGATTTATGAAGCAAAAGGACGACCCCAGGATAACCCTTTAATAGTGCATGTATGTAACCGTGCTATGGCAGATAGTCTGGTTGCTTTCTGGACTCCAGAAGCAGAACTATGTGTTCAACATTTTTGGCCGGGTCCGTTGACCTTAGTTATGTCGAAAACGACCAAGCTCCCAGAGATTGTTACTGCTGGTCTGGTCAATGTGGCGATTCGTATGCCTAGTCATCCGGTTGCCCTCCGGCTTATCGAGGAAACTGGGCTACCTATTGCCGCGCCAAGTGCTAACCTCTCGGGGAAACCTAGTCCGACGAGCGGCAGCCACGTATGGCGTGATATGAAAGGTAAAATACCCCTAATCCTAGACTCGGGGACGTGCCTCGTTGGGTTGGAATCAACCGTACTCGATGTAAGTGGAGGGATTCCCACCATCCTCCGTCCAGGGGGGATTTCAAGGGAACAGTTGGAGGAGGTACTTGGCGAGGTGCAGGTAGACGCCCCATCAGAGACCCAAGCTCCCAAAGCCCCCGGCATGAAATATAGACACTACGCTCCTAAGGGAGAAATGATTCTGATGATGGGCTCGCCTGAGAGAATTATTCAACGGATGGGACGAGAAATTCAAAAAGGTCATGCCAGGCTGAAAAAGGTCGGAGTTCTTTGTTCGCTGGAGGTCGCACCTTTTTTACATAACCAGTTTCCTGAGCTTTTGTTTGTTCTGGGGTCTAAAAATAGACCGGAAGAAATAGCTAGTAACTTGTTTGAGGGGTTACGACTGTGTGATGAACGAGGTATGGATTTGATTTTGGCTGAAGGGGTCGAGGAACGGGGTCTAGGGACAGCTATTATGAACCGATTACAGAAAGCGTCAGGTAAGCTAACTCTCAATATTTAGGACGTAATGCTTTGTAGTATTAGTCCCCAATCCGTCTAATAAACCCTTTCCTGAGCATATACATAGTTGGAACGGAGGGAAAGGTATGAATTTAGGATGGGTTGTGGCAGTTGCAATTGCCCTAGGAGCTGATGCATTTTCTTTGTCTTTAGCCATCGGCTTGTACGGTATCAAGAAAAGCATGATTTTACGCTTGTCGTTGGTTGTGGCCATTTTCCATGTGGTCATGCCACTGGGCGGGATGATGTTGGGTCAGGCATTAGGATCAATTCTCGGCCGTTATGCCAGTGGCCTAGGAGCCTTGGTACTGATCGTGTTGGGGGTGAGAATACTTTACAAGGTATATCGACCAACCATTGAGCGGTTTTCTTTTGGGGAAGCTAGAAAGGCTCTTTTTCAACATAACTTATCGACACAGAGTTCCCTTAGTGGCTTCGGTATCTATGTCTTAGCAGCAAGCGTGAGTTTAGATGCCCTAAGCGTAGGGTTTTCACTGGGAACGATTAGAGCGGATCTCTTTATAACAGTCATGATCATAGGCATGACTGCTGGGCTAATGACCGGAATGGGTTTAGTATTAGGGCGTGTAATAGGAACGAGATTGGGGGACAAAGCTGAACTGCTTGGAGGTTTGGCGTTGTTGCTTATCGGTATCAAATTGCTTTTCTAAGAACAGCCACTTGTAGAAGTGTCGCATCGACTTAGGAGGAACTGTAGGTGGTATTATGGGACTAAAAATTCTATTTATTTGTACAGGGAATACATGTCGAAGTCCAATGGCTGAGGGGTTGGCCAAAGAAATGTTTGGAACCTCAGTGCAAATTAGTTCTGCTGGGATGGATGCATATGGAGGAGAAAGTGCCAATACCAAGGCACTACAAGTTCTCAAGGAGCAGAATGTCGACCTTTCGAGACACCGTAGCAGAAGAATTAGCGTTGAACTTATGTCTGATGTAGATTGGATTATCCCGATGACCCAAGCTCAAGAAGAAGCCTTAAATCGTTTCTTTCCACAATACTCACATAAGACACGGTATTTAGGCGCTTGGGGAGATCGAAAAAGGGATGTTAACGATCCATGGAGTGGTTCTCTCGAAGTGTATCGTCAAACAGCCCACGAGATTCGAGAATTATTGAGCGCCTTAAAAAGTCAGCTGTCTTGATGTGGAGGCACAATGTGCGAACTTCGAAGTTCGAGTATAGAGTCCCTTGTGCCTAGTGCTCGAATGAGTATAAGAAGTGCCAAAGCTGTCTAAACTAGCGGCGGCGTTCTTTTTTGCTGTTTGGGCAGGGATTATGTATTATTATGTAGAATTGAAGCTTAGAGATAAGATGGAGGAATAAACATGAGAGTTGCGTTGGGATCTGATCACGGTGGTTACGAACTTAAGGAAACCATTCGTAAGCATTTAGAAGCACAAGGCTTAAAGGTTCAAGATGTGGGGACCTACTCATCCGATGCAGTCGATTATCCTAAGTATGGTTTTGCTGTTGGATGCGCGATTACTAAGGGAGAAGCAGACTTAGGAATTGTGATCTGTGGAACGGGACAGGGGATTTCCATGGCTGCTAATAAAATTCCAGGTATTCGTGCTGCTGTCTGCTCAGAGACTTTTTCTGCTCGAATGGCTAGAGAACATAATAATGCCAACGTTTTATCTTTAGGTGCTCGTGTAATCGGTGCCGGACTTGCTCTCGATATCGTAGATATCTTTTTGAAAACGGAGTTTGCTGGGGGACGGCACGCCCACCGTGTGGATTTGATCTCTAACATTGAACGTGGCGAGAATGTTTGATTCAATTGAGAGGAGGAATACCTTTCTATGGATAAAAGCCTTGCAGATACAATGCAAATGATGACTAAGGTTTGGGAGGAGATACTCGATTCCTTTTTTCTAAAGGCCAATTTAAAACGGGGGCAGATCCTGATTTTGGGGTGCAGCACTAGTGAGGTTATTGGCCAACGAATCGGTCAGGGGAGTAGTTTAGAGGTTGCCGAGCTATTACTTCCGCCTTTGTTGGAACGAGTTCACCTCCAAGGAGTCTTTTTGGCGGTGCAGGGATGTGAACATATCAATCGAGCGTTAGTTGTAGAAGAAGCTTGCGTGGAGCACTATGGATTAGGATTAGACGTAGTTACGGTACTTCCAGGTCTGCATGCTGGGGGTGCGATGACGGTGCAGGCTTGGAAGGAATTTTCCTCCCCACTGATGGTAGAACGAATTCAAGGACATGCTGGTATAGATATCGGTGATACCTTTATAGGCATGCACCTTCGCCCAGTAGCGATACCTATTCGCATACATGTCAAAGAACTGGGAGAAGCACACTTAACTCTAGCACACACCCGCCCACGCCTCATTGGCGGCCCACGAGCCGTGTACGCTGAAAAGTGAGATAATCAAAGTGTTTTTGCATAAACAAACGCAAACAGCGCCACAATATTTTCGGTCGTTCCAAATCTCGTGGGACCCAAGCTAGAGAAATTTTCTTAACTTAGAGAGCACGGAGAGAGGAATCGCGTCAATGAACGCAGTCGATAAGGCGTGAAGAAACGCAACGGTCGCACATGCAGAAAGCACAAGGGTTTTGCGTTTTAGCCTTAGCGACAAGTGAATAGCGATGGAACGTGTGCGAACGCGTTAAAAAATTTTTCTTAGGAGTGAAACAAAATGGATTATATTAATCAATGGGTAAAATCCCAAGACCCGGAAGTTGCTCAAGTGATAGCGCAAGAAGAGAATCGTCAGAGGAACACGATTGAGTTAATTGCTTCAGAGAACTTTGTCAGCCGGGCAGTGATGGCAACACAAGGATCTGTTTTGACAAACAAATATGCGGAAGGTTATCCGGGAAAACGCTACTATGGCGGTTGCGAATTTGTTGATGTGGTCGAAAACTTAGCGCGGGAACGCGTTAAGAAAATCTTTGGTGCAGAGCATGCAAATGTTCAACCTCATTCCGGGTCCCAGGCCAATATGGCGGTTTATTTTGCGTTTTTAAAACCCGGAGACACTGTACTGGGAATGAATCTATCGCACGGGGGACACTTGACCCATGGGAGCCCAGTGAATATCTCGGGAGTCTATTTTAACTTTGTTCCTTATGGAGTTGATCCTAAAACGGAGCGTATTGACTTTGATCAAGTTCGACAGTTAGCACTAGAACATCATCCTAAGATGATTGTTGCTGGGGCTAGTGCCTATCCACGGGTCATAGACTTTGTTAAAATGCGTGAAATCGCTGATGAAGTAGGCGCCTTTTTAATGGTTGATATGGCGCACTTCGCTGGTCTCGTGGCCGCAGGATTACACCCATCGCCAGTTCCGCACGCGCATTTCGTGACCTCCACAACCCATAAAACTTTGAGAGGACCGCGTGGGGGATTAATTCTCTGTAAAGCCGAGTACGCTCAAGCGATAGATAAGGCGATTTTCCCTGGAATTCAAGGGGGCCCCCTGATGCATGTCATTGCAGCTAAAGCGGTCGCCTTCGGCGAAGCTCTACAGCCGGAGTATAAAACCTACCAGACAAACATTGTGGAAAATGCTAAAGCCTTAGCCCAAGCGTTAATGGACCGAGGATTTCGCCTTGTTTCAGGAGGAACAGATAACCATGTTATGCTCGTGGATGTGCGGACCAAAGAGTTAACAGGTAAAGAAGCGGAAAACATGCTGCATGAAGTAGGCATTACTGTTAACAAAAATACGATTCCTTTTGATACGGCCAGTCCATTTATCACAAGCGGAATTCGCATTGGCACACCAGCGGTTACTTCACGTGGCATGAATCCGGAGGCAATGAAGAGAATCGCAGAGGCAATGGACTACGCCTTGACCTCACACCACGAACCTGATAAACTGGCAAAGGCACGGGAAATTGTTAGCTCGCTATGCGCTGAGTTTCCGTTATATGCTAATTTAGATTAGGAGTTGAGACCGGAACGATGGCAAAGCTTCAAGTTCTTGATCATCCACTAATTCAACACAAGTTGTCCCTTATTCGTGATGAGAAAACAGGTTCTAAGGAATTTAGGGAATTAGTAGAGGAAGTCGCGATGTTAATGGCCTATGAGGTAACCCGTGATTTCGCTCTTCAAGAAATTGAAGTAAAAACACCGGTTGCGATTGCAAAAGCCAAAGTGCTCGCTGGTCGGAAAGTCGGCTTAGTACCCATCCTGAGGGCTGGTTTAGGGATGGTCGATGGAATGCTTCGCCTGATTCCGGCTGCGAAAGTCGGGCATGTTGGCCTATATAGGGATCCCGAGACTCTTCTCCCCGTAGAATATTACTGCAAGCTACCCAGCGACATTGCGGAACGCGACCTTATTGTCATAGATCCTATGTTGGCAACAGGTGGTTCTGCGTCGGCCGCAATTATGTTCTTAAAAGATCGTGGTGCAAAAAACATTAAATTAATGTGCCTAATCGCTGCTCCAGAAGGAATACAAGCCGTCCAAAATGCTCACAATGATGTGGATATTTTTGTCGCAGCAGTGGACGAACGGTTAAACGACCACGGATATATCATACCGGGGCTCGGGGATGCAGGGGACCGCTTGTTCGGGACAAAATGATGACACAGGAAAAACAGGGAAAACGACCAAGTTGGGATAGTTATTTTATGCAGTTGGCTTTCGTGGTGGCTGGGCGCTCAACGTGCTTACGCCGCCAAGTTGGAGCTGTGATGGTTAAAGACAAACAAATTTTAACTACCGGCTATAATGGGAGTCCGTCAGGACTCCTACATTGTGATGAAGTCGGTTGCTTACGGCAGAGCTTAAGCGTTCCTTCTGGGGAACGTCATGAGATCTGCCGTGCTGTGCATGCTGAGCAAAATGCTCTAGTACAGGCCGCTAAGCATGGGGTTGCGATTATAGGGGCCGATCTTTATGTGACCCATCAACCTTGCGTGTTATGTACCAAATTACTAATTAATTCGGGGATACAACGTGTAATTTATACTCATTCCTATCCGGACCAGCTTGCATTAGACATGGCAAGAGAAGCAGGCTTAGAGTTAGTGCAACTTGACATAACGCAGCGCGATACATAACCTTCGACCCTCGAACATCGCGCATCGAGCCTCGAAACAAGTCGAAGGGAGTAATAACTTGAAGAATACCAAAAAAGTGATGATAGTGTTTGGTACTCGCCCGGAGGCCATAAAAATGGCTCCGGTGATCCGAGCGCTTCGACAAGAAGACTCAATCCTTTGTCAGGTTACAGTGACAGCACAGCATCGTGAGATGTTAGATCAGGTATTGCAGTTGTTCAAAATAGTCCCTGATTATGATCTAAACCTGATGAAGCAGGGCCAAACGCTAACAGATATCACCTCTAAGGCACTTTGCCAGCTCAGAGAGGTTTTTCAACGTGAACTCCCCGACCTTGTCTTGGTACATGGAGATACCACAACTACATTTGTAGCTGCTCTAGCTGCTTTTTATGCGCAAATCCCAGTTGGACATGTAGAAGCCGGACTACGAACAGGAAACAAGTATTCACCATTTCCAGAAGAAATAAATCGAAAACTGGCCAGTGTACTTACAGATCTGCATTTCGCTCCCACAGAAACTGCGAAATATAATCTTTTACTCGAAGGGGTTGCACCGGAAACGATCTTTGTAACAGGCAATACAGTCATTGATGCTTTATTGGCCACGGTGAAGCCAGATTATAGTTTTCTTGACCCGCACATCCAAACCATCCTCAAAGAGGGACAAACATCTCGGATGATTTTGGTCACAACTCATCGCCGAGAAAATCTCGGTGAACCCATGCGACAAATTTATCAGGCTTTGCATAGTACTCTAGAACTATTCCCAGATACGTATGTGATATTTCCAGTCCATAAAAACCCAGAGGTCCGGAAAGTGGTCAATGAGGTACTAGGATCCCATCCGAGGGTGAAACTTGTTGAACCGATGGACTATGAACCATTTGTAAATCTAATGGCACGCTCGCATTTGATCCTAACAGACTCGGGAGGCATTCAGGAGGAAGCCCCTTCGCTGGGTATACCCGTCTTAGTGGTACGTGATACGACAGAACGTCCTGAAGCCGTAGAAGCTGGGACAGTTTCACTCGTGGGAACTGAGTACGACAGTGTATTTATGGAACTGAAGCGCCTTCTTACTGACCAGAGCGCCTATTGCAAGATGGCAATGACCTGCAATCCCTATGGGGATGGGTGTGCTGCAGCCAGAATTGCTAAAATAATAGTAGGAAATAAAATCTAGCAATAGAAAAAAACAATGTATAAAAAAGCACAAACTAGAACCAAAGTATGGTAATATATAAATGTTATATGAATAGTAAGAAAGTTGAAGTAAAGGAACGAAGAATAATGGCGGGGAACCCAAAAGCCTGGCAGAAAGCCGTTGCAATGGGGTCAAATATTGCGGCATCGTTGGCGGGATTAGTCGGCGGGGGCTACCTTTTAGGAAGTTACTTAGACGCCCGCTGGAATACTCAGCCATGGTTAACGCTTAGCTTAATGTTACTGGGACTAGCCCTGGGAGCGAGTTATCTAGTAATTACATTAAAAGAGTTTGGGGCAACAGATGATAAAAAGTAGCATTATAGCCTTGTTCAGTGGAACCGCTTATATATTAGTAGGGATCGCCATATCAGGTCAACAATCCTATCTCGGTAGCTTAGTTGGCTACTGGGTCGGATTTGGCTATACTATATGGATCTATCGTGAAACGCGCCGTAGCTCTGAACTTGAGATTCGTTCAGCGCTTAAACGGATGCGCAGGGGCCTTTGGTCTCGTTTAGGCATGGTTACTCTTGTGGTCGTTGCTGTTGCTCGCTTTCAAGAAAGTTGGCTTTTCAGTTTAGCGATAGGAATTGTTGCAGGAGTGATTATATCCTTTATTATTATGGCGATAAATAAAATTAATGGAGAAAGGGGTGATAAAAGAAGTGCATGAAACAGTTATATGGCATTGGGGTGCTATGACCTTTCACGGAAAAACTTTGATCATGACTTGGATATCCATGACCGCTGTTCTAGTGTTTTGCTATCTGGGAGTTCGTAATTTGACCAGTGGTAAACCTGGTAAAATGCAAAACGTTTTGGAAATGATTGTAGACTTTGTTAAAAGCGTTGTCGCGGACAATATGGACTATGAGAAGGGCCGTCCTCTGTTAAGCTATTTGGTGACGTTGATCATGTTTGTTTTCTTTTCCAATATGCTTGGCCTTATTCCCAACTTTACGTTCGGTTTATTACACGACGTACATTTTGCTCAGTTAGGGCATATTTTTGCTAGTCCGTCCATGATGTCGCCTACTGCGGATATCAATACGACAATGGCACTAGCCTTGTTAACTATTTTCTTGGTTGTCTATTTGGGTATTAAGACTAAGGGTCTCCATTATTTCCACCATTTTATTGAGCCGTATCCAGTGTTTGCGATCATTCACGCGATTGACTTGCTTTCCAAGCCAATGACGCTTGCCTTCCGTCTTTTCGGTAACATCTTCGCTGGTGAAATTCTCTTAGGGGTTATTTTAATGCTTCCAGGGATTTGGGTTCTGCCAGGGATTTTACCGACCACGATTTGGCTAGCCTTTAGTATTTTTGTGGGAGCCATCCAGTCGTATGTGTTTGTAGTACTGACTACAGCCTACGTTTCACAGGCTGTCTCAGAATCCCATTAAGCTTTACGCTCATGTTAGTTTTCAGTGATGCATGTTATTCACTGAGGGAATAATACTTACTAATTTTTGGAAACAAGAAAGGAGGAAACCCCATGGACGTATCTGCTGCTGCTGCTCTTGGTGCAGGGATTGCTGCTGGATTAGCGGCCCTTGGAGCATCAATTGGTAATGGTAATGTTATTAGTAAAACGGTGGAGGGCATTGCTCGCCAGCCAGAGGCTAAAGCAACTTTGCAAGCTACAATGTTTATTGGTGTCGGTTTGATCGAGGCTTTACCGCTCCTTACCTGGGTTGTTGCCCTGCTGCTCATGTTCACAAAGTAAGTTCGTGTGCTGGGCTTAGGAATACGGCCCAACTTAATTCAAGGGGGAACGAGAGTTCCCCCTTGAAAAAAATCATCCCGACGACCATTAGACTTGAGAGGGGGGTAGACCATTGGGTGGGAATCCTATTCAATTCGACTTTACGGTACCGGCTACGATCTTATCGTTCCTGTTGCTTGTTTATTTGCTTAGTAAATTAGCTTGGAAACCGCTGATGAAAATGATGGAAGAACGGCGAACTAACATCGAATCCATGCTTGCTAGTGCAGAAAACGAACGACAACAGGCAGAGAAAATAAAACGCGAATACCAAGAAGAAATGCGTAAAGCTCGCCACGAAGCCCAGGAAGTAATCGCTAAAGCCACAAAAGTTAGCGAAACCCGTGCGAGCGAAATTCTAGCTGCTTCCCATGAAGAAGCAGAAAAGATCAAGAAATCTGCCCTTGTAGATATTCAACGTGAACGTGACCGGGCTATTGCCGAGGTTAAATCACAAGTTGCCGATCTGTCAGTCTTAGTTGCTGAGAAGATCATTCGACAGAAGCTCGACCTGAAGGGCCAAGGAGAACTCATTGAACAATTCATTCAAGAAGTAGGGGAAATGCAATGATAAATGGATCACTTGCTCGAAGGTACTCCCAGGCCTTGTTTGAAATCGCCAGAGAGTCGTCCCTTGATTCGATTGATAACGATCTGCGTGAACTGACGAAGCTGGTGGAAGAGAATGCAGAGGTTAAAGGAGTCATGCTACATCCGCATATTTCTCTCAGCGTCAAGAAATCCATCATGGAAAAGTTATTGGGAGAAGATTTTGGCGAAGTAACACGTCGTTTCTTTTACTTGTTGATTGATAGGAAAAGAGAAAGTCTCTTGCCCCTCATTCAACGTGAGTTTACTCGATTGGCGGATGAAGCGCGCCAAGTCGTAGAAGCGAAAGTGGCCAGTGCCATAGAATTGAGTGCTACTCAGCTTGATGATCTTAAGAAGGCCATTAAGCAAATGACTGGGAAAGAAGTCCGCATAATAAGCGAAGTTCGAGCTGAACTCATTGGGGGGGTTCTTGTGCAGGTCGGAGATCGCGTGATGGATGGAACCATTGCCCATGCTTTGAACCGAATGCGTGTGGAGTTACGTAGAAACTCAGAGAAACCTCAGGAAGTAGGGGTGAAATAACAGGATGAACTTGCGTCCAGAAGAAATAAGTTCTATTATCAAACAACAAATCGAGAACTATGAGACCTCAGTCGATATCGTTGATGTAGGGACCGTTATCCAAGTTGGGGACGGCATTGCCCGTGTTTACGGTTTAGAAAAAGCTATGGCTGGTGAACTCCTAGAGTTTCCAAATGACGTTTATGGAATGGCCATGAACCTTGAAGAAGATAATATCGGGTGCGTAATTTTAGGTTCCTTTATTGGGATTAAAGAGGGCGACCAAGTCAAGCGAACAGGCCGTATTGTGGAGGTTCCTGTAGGAGAGGCTATGATTGGCCGAGTGGTTAATGCGCTTGGACAACCCATTGATGGCAAAGGCGAAATTGCGACGACTAAGTTTCGTCCGATCGAATCCATTGCATCCGGAGTTGTTTCGCGGAAATCCGTTCATGAACCGTTGCAAACGGGTCTGAAATCCATCGATGCCATGGTGCCCATTGGTCGTGGTCAGCGTGAGTTGATCATTGGTGACCGTCAAACTGGTAAAACTGCGGTGGCCATCGATACGATTATCAACCAAAAAGGGCAAGATATCATCTGTATTTATGTTGCAGTCGGACAAAAAGCGTCAACAGTTGCTAGTGTCGTCAAGACGTTAGAAGAACGCGATGCTATGGCTTTCACCATTGTGGTAGCGGCTACTGCCTCTGAACCAGCACCGATGCTCTTTATTGCTCCTTATGCGGGTTGCGCTATGGGCGAAGAGTTCATGTACAATGGTAAGCATGTCCTAATTGTTTATGATGACCTTTCCAAACAAGCGGTTGCTTATCGCGAACTCTCCCTGCTGCTAAAACGGCCACCAGGTCGTGAAGCCTATCCAGGAGATGTTTTCTATCTGCACTCTCGCTTACTGGAGCGCGCAGCGAAGCTGTCTGATGCACTGGGTGGTGGGTCAATGACCGCCCTCCCGATTATCGAGACTCAAGCAGGTGACATGTCAGCCTATATCCCAACTAATGTGATTTCTATCACAGATGGTCAAATTTTCCTTGAAGCTGACCTCTTCAACTCTGGATTCCGCCCTGCGATTAACGTTGGTATCTCCGTCTCTCGTGTCGGAGGTTCCGCGCAAATTAAAGCGATGAAACAAGTTGCCGGCCAACTTCGTTTGGATCTTGCCTCGTACCGAGAATTAGCTGCCTTTTCGCAGTTTGGATCTGACTTGGATAAAGTCACCCAAAATCGACTCGCGCGTGGTCAGCGGACGCTGGAAATCCTGAAGCAGGGCCAGTATTCACCGTCACCCGTTGAGGAAGAAGTAGTGGTCATCTTTGCGGCAGTTAAAGGTTTTATTGACGAAATTGATGTAGACAAGATCGGAAAATTTGAAGTAGAATACCTGCGTTTCATGCGCTCCGAGAAGGCCGACTTGTTAGAAAAGATTCGCACAGAGAAGGCGCTCTCCAAAGAAATGACCGCCGAGCTTGAAAAAGCGATCAATGATTTCAAGCAGGGATTTTTGGCCTAGTATTAAAAAGGAGTAGGTGAATGAGGTGGCAGGAGCACAAGATATTCGTCGTCGGATTCGCAGTGTTCGCAATATGCAGCAAATCACCAAGGCGATGAAAATGGTTTCCGCGGCCAAACTCAGAAAGGCCCAACAAAAACTTAACGCTGCTCGCCCCTATGCCCGCCAATTGCAAGGGGTTTTAGAACGCCTTGCACAGGCTCCCGTGGATGTTATCCATCCGCTCTTAAAAAAACGGCCTGTGCAAAAGGTGGTTTATGTGCTGATAACGTCAGACCGTGGTCTCTGCGGAGGGTACAATGCGAACCTCATTCGTAAGACCAGTGGGTTGATTACCGAAACACAGCATGAGGTTAAGTTGGTGACTGTAGGCCGCAAAGGGCGAGATTTCTTCCGGCGCGGTAAAATTGAGTTTTTGGCTGAGTTTACGGGATTCGGAGACGAACCGAGTTATAATCAAGCCAAAGAGGTTGCCCAGGAAATAGTTCGCCTTTATGAGCAAGGCGAAGCGGATGAAGTGTACCTCATGTATACTGAGTTCGTTACAGCGATGACCCAGAGACCCGCGCAACTCAAATTACTTCCGATTGAACAACCTGCAGGCAAGCAAGGTAAACAGTATATTTTTGAGCCTTCTGCAGAAGAAATTCTGAACACTCTGTTACCGAAGTATGTGGAAACACAGATCTTTCGGACACTCTTGGAAGGAAAAGCGAGTGAGCAAGGGGCTCGGATGACCGCGATGAGTTCAGCTACGGATAATGCTAAGGATATGATTGATAAGTTGTCGCTGGCCATGAACAGAGCCCGTCAAGCGGCGATCACCACTGAAATATCCGAAATCGTTTCAGGAGCAGCTTCCTTAGAATAAGCTGCCGGAAATATCCAAAAAGGAGGTTTCGCGCCTGTGAATATCGGCAAGGTTTTGCAAGTTTTGGGAGCGGTAGTTGACGTTGAGTTTAAGCCTGACCAACTGCCGGCAATATATAATGCCATTGAGATTAAGGTTCCTGAGCAGAACCTTAATATAACCTTAGAGGTAGCTCAACATCTCGGTAATAACACAGTACGGACTGTTGCAATGTCCTCTACGGATGGACTACAACGGGGCATTGATGTAGTTGACACTGGAGCACCGATTACAGTGCCTGTCGGCCCTGCAACACTTGGACGAATGGTTAGCGTTTTAGGTTTGCCAATTGATAATGGGGGAGAGGTAATCTCCGACACCCATTATCCGATTCATCGGCCCGCTCCAGCTTTTGAGGATCAAGAGCCTTCTACCCGGATTTTAGAAACGGGTATTAAGGTTATTGACTTACTAGCTCCCTACTCTAAGGGAGGAAAAATTGGACTATTCGGAGGTGCCGGAGTCGGTAAGACGGTCCTTATTATGGAACTGATCAATAATATTGCCAAGCAACACGGAGGACTTTCCGTATTTGCTGGCGTTGGAGAACGTACTCGTGAAGGAAACGACCTTTGGAATGAAATGAAAGAGTCCGGCGTTATTGACAAGACAGCCATGGTGTTCGGTCAAATGAACGAACCTCCAGGTGCTCGTCTCCGCGTAGGCTTAACAGGACTGACCATGGCGGAATACTTCCGGGATGATCAAGGTCAAGACGTACTACTCTTCATTGACAACATTTTCCGATTCACCCAAGCGGGTTCTGAGGTTTCAGCGTTGCTCGGTCGGATGCCTTCTGCTGTAGGATATCAGCCGACCCTGGCTACTGAAATGGGTCAATTACAAGAACGGATTACTTCAACACGTAAAGGCTCGATCACTTCGGTGCAAGCCATCTATGTGCCGGCGGATGACTTGACAGACCCTGCTCCAGCAACAGCCTTTGCGCATTTGGATGCAACCACCGTCTTGTCCCGTTCAATTGCTGAAATTGGGATTTATCCAGCGGTTGACCCCCTGGATTCAACGTCGCGAATCCTTTCGCCTCTGGTGTTAGGAGAAGAGCATTATGCAGTAGCACGACGAGTTCAGCAAATCCTCCAGAAATATAAAGAGCTGCAAGATATCATTGCGATTCTGGGTATGGACGAGCTTGCTGAAGATGAGAAACTAATTGTGTTCCGAGCTCGTAAAATTCAACGCTTCTTATCACAGCCGTTCTTCGTTGCCGAAGCTTTCACGGGTTCGCCGGGAAAATATGTACCTTTGAAAGACACAATTCGTGGCTTTAGCGAAATTGCGGATGGGAAATACGATCACTTGTCGGAGGCCGCTTTCCTTATGGTTGGATCCATAGAAGAAGTGGTCGCAAAAGCCAAGACATTGGGGGAATAAGCCATGGCAGGAACATTCTCTCTACAAATTGTCTCTCCTGAAGGAAACGTCCTGAAGGAAGAGGTCGAGTTTGTTGTTCTTCCCGGCGGATTAGGTGAATTAGGGATTTTACCGAACCACTCACCCTTAATTGCAGGACTAGATATCGGCGTCATACGTTACACCATGAATAGCACGGTTAAGCGAGTGGCTATCACTGGTGGTTTTGTAGAAGTTGCTGATAATTCGGCAACAGTTCTGGCAAATTCAGCCGAGTTGAGTGAAGTAATCGATCTCGCTCGTGCGGTAGATGCCAAAGAACGGGCGCTGAAGCGTTTGGCAGTACGTTCTAATGAAATCGATTTACGACGTGCTGAGTATGCGTTACGAAGAGCAGCGGCTCGAATTAGTGCCGCAGAAAAACAATAAGCAAGTTTCTGTATAAGTGCATATAGCACTGTGAAAAAAGGTCCTCTCCACGAGGCCTTTTTTCGCTTTAATAGCATAGTGATCACTTCTGGGCATGTTTTGTTAATGTTTTGTTGAATAATCGTACAGATAACTGTAAACCCCCATTCACTTTTATAGAATGGGGGTTTACAAATGTCAAAAGTTTTAGAATTGAATTAATAAGTATGTTTGCTTCCTCACTATTTGGTAAAGCTATGATTAGATATATAGAGTGAGGAAGAGGTTTTCAAATGTTTGTTGGTCATACGAAGCTTAAGCTGAGTCCCTGCACATTAATAATAATGACACTCATCGTCTTTACATTAACGATTGGTCTAGTTTCGATTTATTATGGGGCGGAGAAACCTATTAAAGATTCTTCTCTAGTCGTACAGCAAACAGTGCCCTTGCTATTAAATTCTGGAGAAGTACAGGCCGAGGAAGCGGACATCAGTATTATACTGTGGTTAAAAAATGGGAATATACCAAAAGGAGCTTGGACTAAACCACCAACTCCTGACTGGACATGGACTTATAATGAGCTTAAGGTAGGATCGGAACTAGTAGCCGTGACACTATCTGGACATCAAATGATTGACAAAAACGAGGAAATTGATTTATATCAATGGTATACTACTATGTCAAGAGAACTAGCCAAAACAGACGGAATGATTTATATAGATGAGCGTGTCGATCAGGCAATGGATATTTCTGCCTATCTGAGCAAGACGAACGCTTACCCTGCTCAGTGGGCATTGATAGGCAACATGATTTCCATTGCTGCCTATCAAAATAGCTTTTCAACAAGTGTTTTAGCCGGCCAAGATAGGATTAACATACAATTGCTTAGTCGGGGAAAAAATAACGAAGGAAGAACGGTCTTAGCAATTCCTGCCTTATTGAAAGAGTTTTAAAGTAAATTAATTAAAAAAGTCGAAATAGCAGGAAAAGTGACCATGTAAGGAGAATAATAACTAGTCTAGGCTAGGCAAGCGGAAATAGAGTCAAGGGTAGGGGGTGTCTTCACCATTTGAGCAAATTTATTATCACTGGCGGTAAAGCACTTGAGGGAACGATCACTGTGAGTGGGGCAAAAAATGCCGTACTTCCAATAATTGCTGCGAGTTTGCTATGTGCCGAACCCGTTCAACTAGATGACGCTCCAGATTTGTTGGATGTTAACGTCATGAATCAGATCATTTCGGCTTTGGGTGCAAAGGTTGAGCGTAACGGCTCGACTCTGAAAATCCATGCCCGTGAGTTAGATTGTATTGAGGTTCCTTATGACCTTGTTTCTCAAATGAGAGCGTCTATTGTCACGATGGGACCGCTCTTAGCCCGCAATGGCCATGTGCGTATTTCCCATCCAGGTGGGTGCGCGATCGGATCTCGTCCCATTAACTTGCACTTAAAGGGATTAGAGGCTTTAGGGGCAGAGGTTATTATGGATCATGGCTTCTTAGACGTTTCGTCTAAAGGGTTAAAGGGAGCCCGTATTTACCTAGATTACCCCAGTGTTGGAGCCACCCAAAATATTATGATGGCGGCAGCAATGGCTCAAGGGACAACCCTTATAGAAAACGCAGCTCAGGAACCAGAAATTGTTGATCTTGCAACCTTTCTGAACGAGATGGGTGGCAAAGTACGCGGTGCAGGTACTAGTATTATTCATATTGAAGGGGTTCGTGAGTTTCACGGCACCACACATACCGTAATCCCTGATCGTATCGAAGCAGGAAGCTACCTACTCATAGCGGCAGCAACGGGTGGAGATGTCTTAGTTCAAAACGTGATTGCAGATCATCTCAAGCCGTTAATTGCCAAAATGGAAGAGGCCGGGATTCGTATGTCTGAAGAAGGCGACGGCATCCGCATTAGCGGAGATGGTATCTATAATGCTGTGGATATTAAAACTCAAGTTCATCCCGGCTTC
This sequence comes from uncultured Desulfosporosinus sp., assembly GCA_927405585.1. Classification (GTDB taxonomy): domain Bacteria; phylum Bacillota; class Desulfitobacteriia; order Desulfitobacteriales; family Desulfitobacteriaceae; genus Desulfosporosinus. The sequence continues at coordinate 13,272 of CAKMJS010000019.1, read as the reverse complement.
CCCACAGACCTCCAAGCACCGTTTTTGGCTTTTCTTGCCCGGTCAAATGGCACGGGCTTGATTACAGAGACCGTTTTTGAAAACCGTTTTATGCATGTTGATGAGTTAAAACGTATGGGCGCGGATATTAAAATTGAAGGTCGTAGTGCCATAATTCATGGGATACAACGCTTGAATGCTGCACCGGTGACTGCCACTGATTTGCGAGCCGGAGCCGCCTTAATTCTAGCCGCCTTGACAGCGGAAGGGACCACTAGTATCCGAGGAATCCAGCACATTGATCGTGGTTATGAGAAGGTGGAGGAAAAGCTCTGCCGCTTAGGTGCTAATATTGTGAGAGAAGAGTCAGTGTCGTAGGAGGGTCCGCGATCACACGTCCTCGGAGGGTCCGCGATCACACGTCCTCGGCCATGCGTTCATCGTGGGAGGGTCCCGCGTCACACTCTCCTCGGCCATGCGGTTGTCGTGACAAACTAGGGCTTTAATCCGTTATGGAAGAGGCAGGGTTCCCGTCAAATGCGACATCCTTGTCGCAGTGCCGGCGGGAAACGTCCTTGTTTCCCGCCCTACTGATGAAAGCGGCTTAAACCCGAGTTTGGCTACGACGACCGCATAGGCGTCGGAGCGTGCGATCGCGGCCCCTCTAGCTAGGGTGATGAGGAATAGGAATAAGATATGAATAAGAGGCTATGGCGTTGTCTGAGTTTTATGACTCAGAGGCGCCTTTTTTTGCGTTCTTTGTACTTCGACCCCAGCTAGGGACGCAGTGTGACACAGCGCGACGTCTTTACGTAAGCAGCTAGCAAACTTCCGTTTAAGCTCCCGACCCCAGATACGGGGCTGAGCACAGGACGTGCGAAGCCGGCATAGCGCCAAGGACGGCGCTTATGTCGGGAACCCCGCGCCAGCTTTAGGAGCTTAAACGGTTAGTTTGCTCTGCGTCGTAAGTACTGAGCACTGTGTCACACAAGTCCCACTAAGTACCGAGCGCTGTGTCACACAAGTCCCACATATTCTAAATCTCTTCTGCATAGATTTAAGCATCATGCTTGTACCGGAGGAGAGATTGAATGAAAAGAGGAATGAAAAAAGAATGGGTATGGCTTATCGTAATATCATTTTGCATTGTCTTGACCATTCCATGGAGCGTCTTGCGATGGCAAAAAGAGCGTATATCAACGGATGATGTGGAAATTCGAGTTATGATGCCTGATGGTGGGGTTGTAAAGTTACCGCTTGAGGAGTACCTCCTTGGGGTTGTTGCTGCCGAAATGCCTGCCGAATTTGGAGAGGAAGCTTTAAAAGCTCAAGCTGTTGCAGCGCGGACCTATGCAGCAAAACGTTTGATTCAAGGGAATTTGCCTGATGGTGGCTATGATGTGGATACTACAGTTCAAACTCAGGCGTGGCTATCCGATAAACAAATGAGGGATAAGTGGGGATGGTTAAATTATTGGAAGTATAAGAGTAAGTTGAGTAAAGCTGTGATCGGAACTCGTAGTATGGTACTCGTAGCCGATGGGGATTATATCGAGGCTGTTTACCACAGTAGTAGCGGGAGAAAGCCGACCGAGCGTTCGGAGGATGTGTGGAGTTCATCACGTCCTTATTTGCAAAACGTTAGTTCTGAGGAAGATGATCTACAACGGTATGTCAAGAGTTACAGCTTTAGCACCCAAGAGCTATATAAAAAGTTAGGAATTACTTACACACCGCATTCTCTAACTTCCGGGGATTTCCAAGTACTAGTTAGAACATCTGTAGGAAGAGCAAAGAGTGTAAAGGTGTTAGGAAAAGTGTACCCGGCAACTCAGCTAAGAACCTTGCTAGGGCTTTCTTCAACGGACATTGAATGGGTTGTCCAACCAGATCGCCTGACGATTACGACATACGGTAATGGGCATGCGGTGGGAATGTCACAGTGGGGAGCTAATGATATGGCGAAAAAGAATTTCAAGGTTGATGAAATTTTAAGTCATTATTATCCGGGAGCAAAGTTTATGGCCTTAGGGTTCAAGTAATTCCAAGGAGTCTAAGTGTAAAAATAATAAAGGTAGTCTAAAAACAGCGTCATTCGGCAAAGCTACGTTTTGAGGTGGAGTTGAATGAATCGTTGGCATTGGTTAAAAAATAGGGTTGTGGTTTGGAGTTTCTATTTAATAGTAGGAAGTATGATTCTTTATATGGGGTACAAAGGAAGCGAATATTTCATACCCCAAGAGAGTATCCTCTTAACGACAATTGAGACAGAGCAAGCTGTAGCAGGGCATATCGCACATGAACCTGAGGACCAAGAGACAGGTTCGATATCGCAAACTCCTACAGAAGAGAAGACGGCGGAGGATCAAACAAGCCCGGGAGTAAAAACCCTTAAAGATTTCCCAAGTCCAGTACAAGGGAGCATTCTGAGGAGTGTAGGGAATTATTATTCTGAAGCACTCGATAAGTACTTCTTTCATGCTGGCATAGATTACGCTGAACCGGAAGGAACAATGATCCGAGCAACCCATGGGGGAAAAGTAATTTTTTCTGGGGAAGATCCTATCCTTGGTCAGAAAGTGACGCTAGATTGTGGTGAGGGTTGGTTGGTTACTTACGCGGGTTTAGAGAACTTACGAGTACAGGTCGGAGAAACAGTGGAGGTACAAGATGCGCTCGGTCAGGTAGGTCTCTTCACGGTCGGTGAGAACGAAATTGATCAACCTCATCTACACTATGGCAGGGAGAAAAAGTAGGGGCAATTTATAAACATACATCATTTACCAACTGAGGACATCCTTTTATGGATGTCTTTTTTTATTGAGTACGCATATAAATGTACTAAACTCGTGGACGAAGGAGGGTTCTGCGTGCAAGAATATATTCGCAAACGGGTGCTCGATATTGGATCTTACATATTGGAATCGAGTGCAACGGTTAGGCAAACGGCAGATGTTTTTGGAGTTAGTAAATCTACGGTGCATAAAGATGTGACTGAACGTTTGCCCTTGGTAAATGAGAAGTTATCCATGGAAGTAAAGCATATTCTTGAAACTAACAAGGCAGAACGGCATATTCGAGGAGGAGAGGCGACTCGGAAAAAGTACCAGGAAATTTAGACGTCCAAAACAAATTTTGAGGAGATTTGCAAAATATTTGAAAACCACAAAGGGATTAGCGATTTAATCACGAATGACTTCTTAGTATTAAACTATAAATAGCGAATCTCCCGTGAGGGAGATTGTGCTATTTGTTTATTTATTGAATAGAGATGGACAAGCTATTGATGAACGAAAGGGGTATCTCCACTGATGTTTGGAATTGAACTAGGAATTGACTTGGGTACAGCAAGTGTTTTGGTATATGCCAAAGGCAAAGGGATTGTTTTACATGAGCCCTCTGTAATTGCCATTGACCGCAATACAAATAAACGGATTGCCGTAGGAGAAGAAGCCCGTTTAATGATCGGCCGAACGCCGGGGAATATTGTAGCCGTTCGGCCGATGCGTGACGGGGTGATTGCGGATTACCAGACTACAGAACTTATGCTGAAATATTTTCTAGAGAAAGCAGGCGCCAAACGCTGGCCCTTCTTTAAAACACGTGTCGTAGTTTGTATTCCTTCAGGAGTTACTGAAGTGGAACAACGGGCGGTTAAACAGGCGGCATACCAGGCGGGCGCTAAAGATGTGAAAGTCGTTGAAGAACCATATGCAGCCGCATTGGGAGCTGGACTGGACATTTCTGGTCCAACCGGAAGTATGGTAGTGGATATTGGTGGAGGAACAACGGATATTGCTGTGCTTTCGCTTTATGGAATAGTGGCAAAGAGGAGCCTGCGGGTTGGTGGGGATAAATTTGATGAAGCCATTAGCCGTTATATTCGTCGTGAACATAATCTTATGATTGGTGAGCGTACCGCTGAAGAAATAAAAATTGCGATCGGCTCAGCCATACCGGAGGGTCGTCCATCTGCGGAAATTGATGTGCGAGGCCGGGACTTGATTAGTGGTTTACCTAAAACCATTAAGGTGAATTCCCAAGAGTGTTTTGTGGCACTCGAAGAATCGATCGAAGCGATCGTTGCCGGGGTAAAGGAAGTTTTGGAACGTACCCCGCCGGAATTATCCTCTGATATTCTCGACAAAGGCATCGTCATGACTGGGGGCGGGGCTTTGATGTACGGCTTTGACACGCGTCTCTCCCGCGAGACAGGAATTCCAGTTAGTGTAGCGGAAGATCCGATTTCTTGCGTGGCCTTAGGTACAGGTAAGGTGTTGATGGAAGTTTTTAGGGCAGACAAGCGAGAGTAATTCTGAATTTATAAACTTAGACCTTTGAATTTGTCCGAGGTTAATGGCCCTGCTCCGAAATGAAAATCAGTTCGGAGCAGAGCTGATAGCCTTGGACTTTTTCACATTAGGAGGACGTTCCAAGAAAGACGAAGCGCAACTTCGTCAATAAACGCATATAGCGCCATAGTCTCCAGAGGAGAGTATCGCCGAAGCCGTGAACCCTAAAGGAATACATACCGGCGTAGGATGTTCGAACGGGCCAAGAAACTTCCGCCCATTCATCATAATTAAGTGGGATGTGTTAAAATAGAGGCACTCCTAATGGAAAGGGTAGAGCAATCTATGAGAGTTGATATTCTGGGGATTACCGTAGATACATATTCCATGCAAGAGACAGTGGAGCGGGTCCGTCAAGCGGTAGAAGGGCAGATCCAGATGCGCGTGGTTACTGCCAATCCTGAAATGATCTATGCATCTGCGCGAAATGAAAGGCTAAAAAGGCTTATCAATTCGGCAGATATTGTTACTGCAGATGGAATTGGAGTGGTTTGGGCTGCTAGGAGATTAAGGGCACCAGGCTTAGAAAGGGTTACAGGGATTGATTTAGTCCAAGCCTTATGTCCAGTTGCTCATGAGGGTAAATGGCGGATTTTCTTTCTGGGAGGAAAACCAGGTGTGGCAGAACAGGCTGCCAATCAAGTAGCTCTGAAGTACAAGGGAATAGCTTGGGATGCAATGCATGGTTTCTTCAACCAGGAAGAAGAACCTGGAGTATTAGAAAAAATACGTAATTTTGAGCCAGATGTCTTGCTTGTTGGTTTGGGCGCACCCCGTCAAGAATATTGGCTTACTGAGCATCCTGGATTAGCTTTCGTTAGTATAGGGGTGGGTGGAAGCTTTGATGCTTTGGCTGGGATTGTGGTACGCGCGCCGAAACGCATTCAAGACCTTCATGTAGAATGGCTCTATCGCTTGTGGAAGGAACCCTGGCGTTGGAAACGACAAACTGTGTTGCCCCGTTTTGTATTAAAAGTTTTTTGGCAGGGATTCAGACGCAAGACCCCCTAAAAGAAAGAATTCGCTCCGTATTGGAGAGTAGGAGGAAGGGAAACATGCCAGAATGGGAAGACAAAAGGCTGTGGCAGCGTTTGAAAGAGGACCCGGAAGCCAGAGAAGCTTTCTTGGCCGAATATCAGACGTTTATTCGCCATGTGGCTAGTAAGGCGTGTTTTCACTCTCTGGAATGGGGTAGAGATGACGAATTATCAGAAGCGATGATTGCTTTTAATGAAGCGATAGATTTGTTTATAACGGATAAAGGAGTCCCATTTTTAGCCTATGCCCGAGTATTAATGAAACGCCGACTAATTGATTATTATCGCAGACATCGTTCGAAGCAATCCATGTCCCTCGATCAAGAGGACATCGGACGAAGGTTCGATACATGTTTAGGCATAGATGAGTTTAGGGAACAAGAGCAAAATAGTGAAAGGGCAGCGGAGATTCAACAGTTCTCCAAAGCCTTGGCCACGTTTCAGCTTACCTATCAAAACTTGGTGGAGGTTTCGCCAAAACATCGGGATTCCCGCGAGACACTGCTCCGTGCGGCCCGGGAATTAGCCTTTGACTCCGAGTTGTGGACCCAGGTTGAACGCAATGGGAAAGTCCCCATGCAAGCATTAGCTTTGAAAACTCAGATTCATCCTAAGGTTTTAGAACGTGGACGAAAGTATATCTTAGCGGTTGCCTTACTGATAGCTAACCAACATGACTATGTTTATTTGCGTGAATATGTACTGACGCGGGAAAAGGAGGCGAAAGGATGAATAAGTTAAAAGCGGTGGTGTTAGAAAAGTCCGGATCACTTTACACTGTGCTTGGTCAGGATGGCACCTTTCGCCAAGTTCACAGACGACTTAACGCTGAAGTGGGCGAAGAAGTTGAAATTAGAACAGGGATTGATTTATTTGGTGGAATACGCATATGGGCTGGAGCTGTAGCACTTTTTCTTATAACAATAACAACCTTACTAGGGTGGAACCTATATCAAGCGCCAACGGCTGTAGCCCTACTTTCAGTTGATATTAATCCCAGTTTGCAAATTGTGTTAGATAAACAAGGGCATTTAATAAAAATTCAGACCCAAAATGAGGATGCTAAGCGTATGCTGAGTAAGCTTGACCTTAAGAAGAAACCGATTGAAGAGGTCTTAGAGCAGATTATTACCCAAGCATATGAACAAAAATTTCTAAACCCTGAGCACTTTTGGGTTGTGGTTGGATATTCTCCAATGAACAACAAAACCTTAGAGCAAATGCCGAAGGAACTCAATGAGGATCAAATTATCTCATGGGTAACAGATATCAGTGAGAAAAAAGGGTTGACCCCGCAGGTTGCAGTATTTCCCCTTACTTTTCAAGAAAGGGAGCTTGCCCAAAAGGGGGACCTAACCTTAGGAGAGTATGCGCTTTGGCAGACTGCAGATAAGGCAGGTGTCGTAACGCCACCCGAGAAACTTAAACAAACTTCTGAACGCGTCCGATTACTAGAAAATCCACAGGTCCAAGTGCAGATTAAGGCGGAAAAGAATGAACGTCAATCCGTTAAACCTCAAACGACGGGCACATCGAAGAAAGACGCGGAATCGATAAATAAACCAAGTGAGGATAGCACAAGAAAACCTAGTCTCGTAGGAAAACAGTTCCCTTCAATTAAGGTGCTAAACCCTTGGATTGACAAGAGTAGAAGTACTAATGAGGATAAGGATCAGCGGAAGTATCAGAACAAAGATAATAACATGCCGAAGAATCAAGATAACAATAGTTATCCGCAAAAAGACCAGCTTCAAAACAATGATTTGCAAAAGGACCAAAAGAACGATAACGACGTAGACAAGCAAAAAGTAAAAGATCAAGAAAAGAATCAGCAAGAATCTTTGAGTAAAGATCAGGCAAATTCCAGCAGAAAGATCTGAATAAAACCTATATAAAGTTGTCCAGCACTAGATTTCATTAAGTGCTGGACAACTTTTCTTTGATAACTTCTTTGGGTCTCTTCGTCAGCGTGGGCTAGGTAGTTTTCGTTAGTATGCGAATGTATACTTGCTCTGTTTCCCTAACCATACTGGCTATGGAAAACTTAGTCCAGCGATTTAGACCAGAGCTGATAAGGGACTTAGCCAAATTTGGGTTGTCGATAATCTTAGAACAAGCATCACCAAATCCTGCCACATCGCCTGGCGGAACAAGCAGACCGTCTATCCCAGCTCGGACAACTTCTGGAATTCCTCCAACAGAACTAGCAACAATCGGAATTCCAGCCTGCATTGCTTCAAGAAGGACTAACCCCATACCTTCACTAACTGAGGGCAAGGCGAAAAGATCCATGGCAGGAAGCGCTTCGTAGGCTTGGGGAAGGTAACCCGTTAAAGTATGAGGGATTTTACTCTGTTTAAGTTGGTACTCTAAGTCCCCGCGCAGGGGGCCATCGCCAATAAGCAAAAGGTGCAGATTTGGAAATGTGGAGTACAAGTGAGTGGCAGCTTTAATTAAATAGGTCTGTCCTTTTGTAGGATGGAGGCGTCCAATCGTTCCGAGAACGAGAGCATCCGCAGGAATCCCCCACTGTAAACGGAATTGTTGGCGAGAAGCTAATGATTCATTAAGTAAAATGGGAGCTTGTCCGTTATAAATGGTTTCAATATTTCGTCCACCTCTCGAAGCTACCTCTGTCGCTAAATACTCGGAGACGGTAATAGTCCCGGAGGTCAAAGGAAGGGTCAGTCGGTCAAGCCCTAAAGCTATACGAGCAGACCAAGGAGATAGGTAATCGTGGGCAAGGGAGCTATGGACAGTGGTCAGGCTGGGAACACCCAACCATCTTGCACCTAGACGGCCTAAGAGGTTGGCCCGGGAACCGTGGGTGTGAACAAGATTTATCCCTTCTTGCCGAGCCCAGCGAATAATGCTCAGTATGGGAGAAAGGTCAAAAGAAAAGCGCATTGGGAAGGTTCTAGTAGAAATCTTGCTTTTGCGGGCAAGTTCGGCGAAAGGACCGTAAGTTAGACAAGCCAAATGTAGGGTGAACCGAGTCCGATCTATTCCATTAAGCAAAGTCAACACATGTTGCTCAGCACCACCGATTTCTCCCCCACCTATAATATGTAAAATTTTGTACGGTTTCAAGGCTTGTCACTTCCCTTCAGCCCCCAACTTGGGTATACTTGTTTCTAGTAGGAAAAAATACTCACTCATATCATAAGGCAAATTGGTTCATATCTGCAATAGCGAAGTGCGAGGCGCGATAGTTGATTTTCGAGCATCGAGCTTCGAATCTAAGGAGGAGTTTCAGTGCTACAAAGCAAAGAGATCCAAGAGATTATCCCTCATCGTTATCCCTTTCTTATGGTAGATCGTATCATAGAATTAGAAGAAGGAAAAAGGGCTGTAGGTATTAAGAACGTCTCCAGCAATGAACCGTACTTTCAAGGCCACTTTCCAGGCCACCCGATTATGCCGGGAGTTTTGATTATGGAAGCTCTTGCCCAAGTAGGGGCAGTGGTCATCCTTAAAATGCCGGAATTTGCCGACCATTTAGCATTGTTTGCAGGCCTAGATGAGGTTAAGTTTAAGAGGCAAGTTATTCCTGGAGATCAGCTTCGTTTGGAAATAGAGCTCATTAAATTCCGAAAAAGTTTTGGAGTCGCCCAGGGTAAAGCGTATGTCGGGGAAACATTGGTTGCTGAAGGTATTCTTAAATTCTTCTTAGAGCGGAAGAATCCAGCCCCAGTTAGCGATTAAGCATATAGTGAACAAACAATAAAGGTCAGCATGAGCTAGGAGCAAAACAGTACGCTTCCTAGCTCTTTTTTATAAGGATTGAAAGAGGATTGCTTATGCACTTTTTTCTGACGTTAAATAAAGACGGTAGCGTCGGTTTCTCTCCATTTCAGGAGAGGATCAATCAGGATTCTAAGGTTACAAGCTATCTTTGTGCACCTCTCTCATATGCAACTATACAGGCAATCCAAGAGCAGCTACAACAGCGAGACCCCTTCGGTTTTTGGGATAAAGGATTTAGTCGTAAAGATCCCAAACATCAAATCCTTAAAATCCTTAAAGGATTTGGCTGGAACGCGTCCGACTTAACTTGGAAGGAAAACAGCCCTTCTCTGGAGTTTGGCCAAGATTCGCTCGAGGATGAGGATCAAGCTCACGAGAAAGATAAGGAGGTTGAAAAAGCCTTTAATCGACTGACCATGGGCAGGCAATTATCTATGGGGGATCTTCGACGTCTTGCCCGTCAGCTCAAGAGCCAAGATGAGGATATAAAAAAACTCGCCCAATTCAACGTTGAGCAGGGAAGTGCGACGTGGGTTCCTGCGGTCAAGCCAGTCGGCAACGGTTGGCAGTGTCAACGATGTGGGGAAAGGGAAGTGGAAGAGTGGCCCAGTCAGTACGAAATGGCCGCAACCTGTCGAAGTTGTGAGAGTATCGGGCCTAGCACTTCCCTTGGTGTCCTATATCGAGACGTCCGTTCACTCTTAGAGGGTCCTTCTGAGGTTATTTTTCAGCCCCACTGGGAGCTAACAGAGGCTCAACGCATAGCCAGTGAACAAGTCTTTGAATTTATTAAAGATCCTTGTCAAGAAACGGCTCTTCTGTGGGCTGCATGTGGTGCTGGAAAAACCGAGGTGTGTTTTCCGTCGGCCGCTTGGGCCCTGAAAGAGGGGAAATCGGTCCTTTTTGCCGCTCCCCGTCAAGATGTCATAAATGACGTTGCTCCGAGGCTTCAACGGGACTTTCCAGATTATCCGCTTCAAGTGTTGACTGGGACATCTTCAGTGAAATTTCAAGGTGGAGGCATGGTATTGGCGACTACGCACCAAGTATTAAGATTCTGGAGAGCTTTTGACGTGATATTTATGGATGAAATGGATGCCTTTCCTTATCAGGGGAGCCGCGCTTTGGAGTGGGGCTTGAAGCACGCCCTGCGTCAAGGTGGTAAAATACTTTATCTAACGGCAACCCCTTCCTCGGAAGGCTTAAAGGCGGTTAAGCAAGGCAAAATGCAACTTATCAGACTTCCAGCGCGGCACCATCGTACCTCTTTGCCGGTACCAATGTGGGAAAAATCTCGTCACACTATTGCGCCAAACGGGTGTACAGGGGCATGGGTTTCTCAAATCAAATCTCTAAGAATACAAGGACCAGTGTTAATGTTCGTCCCAAAGATATCTTGGATTGATCCGTGGATCAAATGTATCCAGAGGTGCTTTCCTAGTTGGTGTGTTGATGGTAGCTACAGTGCAGATCCAGAGCGTTCAAGCAAAATCGAGCGGTTGCGTCAGGGTGAGTTTGATCTTTTTGTGAGTACGACTATTTTGGAGCGAGGTGTCACGCTACCTGGGATACAAGTGGTGGTCCTAGAGGCAGATCATCCTGTCTTTGATGAACGTGCTTTAGTGCAAATGGCTGGAAGGGTGGGGCGAACGAGAGAATGTCCAGCAGGAAGTGTTCTATTTCTTTCTGCGCGCATGACACCAGCAATGCGGACCGCAGTTCGGTGGATTGAGGAGCAAAATCGGCTTGCTATGGAACTAGGGCTGATTGATGCATAAGACATTTAGTCGTTAGTCGTTAGTCGTTAGTCGTTGGTCGTTGGTCGTTAGTCGATTTTCTTTATAGAATCTTCGATATACAATGCGCGACAGTCGACGTTCGTGATTCGAGCATAACGAACCACGAGAGGGGGTACTGGCTTTGAAGGAGTTTTGGAAGGGAGCGGTCAAGCTCGCCCAAACTTTATGGTATGAAGAGCTCCAAACATGTGTGATTTGTGGAGACGAAGGCGATTTAGTCTGCCCAACTTGTACAACAGACTATCTTCATCCGGAGCTGGGGCGCTGTAGATCGTGTGGTAAGTTACTTCTCAATGAGAAAACAAATTGCCTTGACTGTGAAGCTGGAAGGGGTCCCAAACATCTTGATCAGGTTACAGCCTGGGGTCATTACTCCGGTGGATTACGGGATTTGATTCAAAATGTTAAATTCGAAGCACGCCCACGGCGTTTAAAGGAAATTGCTCGTCCCTTTACGAATTGGGCAATCAGCCAACTTCCTGCCGTTGACGGAGTTATGGCGGTGCCTATGCATGCATCTCGTCTAGCAGAACGAGGTTTTAATCAAGCTGAGGTATTGGCCTCAGCCATACACTGGGAATTGGGATTGCCGATTATTGAGGGGGTTGAAAGAAGCGAGGCAACACCACCTCAAATGTTGCTTTCACGTTATGATCGTCTGCATAACTTAAAAGGAGCGTTTATTGTACGTGAACCGAGGTCTATTATTGGGCGAACTGTATGGCTGGTGGATGATGTAACGACTACAGGGGCTACGCTTGAAGCTGTGGCAGAAGTCCTTCGCTCAAGCGGAGCAAAAGCGATTTATGGCTTATGTTTGGCGGCCGGAATGGAAAAAATACTTGTGCCATTGGGTGATTAGGGTTATAATAAATATCGGATGGGCACAGCCTATTACATTTTTTTACGTAAGGGGAATATCTTTCATGGCCTTTGAAGACAAAGATCTAGTATGTAAAGACTGCGGAGCTACTTTTATTTTCACTGTTGGAGAACAAGAATTCTACGCTGAAAAGGGATTCGAGAACGAACCACAACGTTGCCGCGAATGCCGCAACATACGCAAAACTAACCGTAATTCCCAAGAGGGAAGATCACGCGAAATGTTTACTGTAGTTTGCGCGGACTGCGGAGTGGAAACACAAGTTCCTTTCCAACCAACCTCAGATCGCCCAGTATATTGCCGTGAGTGCTACCAGCACCATCGCCCAGCTCGCGAACAATACTAAGTCTAAAAATTTAATTATGATATGACAAGCATTGGTTGACTACATTAGTCAACTAATGCTTTTTTCTTTTTCGTTGTCTATCTAGAACAACTTTTCAACAAGGTTACCCACAGATTATTCCCTAAAACAAGCGTATTTTGCACACTTATCCACAGTATCCACAGGCCCCTGTGTGTAACTATCAGGGGATAAAGGATACTTGTCCAATGGATAGTGAAAGGGCTAGGCAGCAGGCCCCGAGGAGTGCTTTTCTGCCCGCGTCGGCACGTTACGCCGCTGACGAGCAAGACGGTTCGCGAGCGCGCCAAAACCTCTGGGCAAACTGCATGTGCGACCTGCGGCGCGCTACGTGGCGCGAACCGTCGGTGCCCGTCTGTACCGCGGCTTCACTGAAGCGTCCGCGTGCAGAAAAGCACTCCTTTGGGGTGAGTGTATTGAGGACGCGAGGAAGAAAGGTTTTGTAGAAAGGCTCCTGGGGCTGGGCAGGCAGCAGGCCCCGAGGAGTGCTTTTCTGCACGCGTCGGCACGTTACGCCGCTGACGAGCGGGACGGTTCGCGAGCGCGCCATAACCTCTGGGCAAACTGCAAGTGCGACCAATGGCGCGCAACGGGGCGCTAACCGTCGGTGCCCGTCTGGACCGCGGCTTCACTGAAGCGTCCGCGTGCAGAAAAGCACTCCTTTGGGGTGGGTGTATTGAGGACGCGAAGAAAGCTTGTTTTTTGGAGAAAGGCGCTCTTGGGGCAGGCCGTGACCCCGAGGAGCGCTTTACTGCTACGCGTCCCCTCGTTGTGCGCCACCGCAAAATGATGCAAGTCCAAGAACCGTCCCAAAACTTGCATGTAAAAACTGGCATTCAAGAGACGGTACACATGAAATGTGCCGTCTTCCCCATCGTCGTATCCCTACCCCCCGTGCGTCGTATCTCAGTCTCTCGACCAAAGCCCGGGACGCAGTGTCACACGAGCGCGAGGTCTTTACGTAAGCAACTAGCAAACTTCCGTGTAAGCGACCCCAGATACGGGGGTCCCTTCTCGCCATCCTTGGCTACAGGGACACTCGGCCATCCTTGGCCAGCGCTCTAATCCTGCTAAACTGTGAACTGCCGCCACTGCGCCAAGACTCGAACAG
>CAKMJS010000018.1 GCA_927405585.1 uncultured Desulfosporosinus sp. | reverse complement strand
GGAATCAAAATCTATTATTCCTCAAAACTTAAAGTTAAAGATGGCTATTCTGGGATTATCATCAAACTCAGAAAAATGTTATTTTTTAAGTGGTTAGAACTTGAAGGGGTAGGGATTAGTCAATAGTGTATCCCATAAATAAAGCATCATAAAATATTTCGTTAATCTTAAAATCTCTCGTTATGACTCCTTCTACAGTAAAGCCCAATTTTTTATAGATATGAATTGCTGAGTGGTTATCATTCCGAACTATCAAATTTATTTTTCTAATTATTTTTGACTGTTTGCTCCATTCAATCAAATATTGTATGAGCTGTGTTCCTATCCCATTACCCCAATGTTCTTTTAAAACACTAACTCCAAATTCCCCCGTATGTACTTTTCTCGGTCTTTTACCTGCTGCGAAATTTAAGGTTCCAACGATCTTTCCGCCAATTTCAGCAATTAGATATATTGCGTTGTCTTGTCTTGATGTATATTCTAGTAACTCTTCTTCTTGTTCAACGCTCATTATAAATTCTCCCTGTCCAAACGTCAAAAAGTCTGATTCGCTGCTGATTGTATTAACATAGTCTAATATTCCAATGGCATCAGACTTCTTAGCTGGTTTAATTATGACTGTATCTCCATTTATTAATTTAGCTTGTTTCATTTGATTTTCCCATTCCTTTCGCTGTGCTCATGGCACAAAAATACCTCTGGCTAGTCAAATACACATAGCAAATATTCAACCCCGTTGGCAAAGCCTGCGGGGTTGTTAAAACATGTATTTAGGACTATGAGCTAAGAATTAAATCATCCAAAGCGCGTTTGGGCACATGATGAACACCCTGCTCATCTCTCCAATATTTTACATCTCCGGATTCTCCTAAATCCTCGATAACCACCACTTCTTTTGGTTTTCCTAAAGCAATCACAGTCGCGATTTGGAAATGATCCGGTATGTTTAGTTCCTGGGCTAGGGCGATACGATCAATTGAATTAAATTGACATCCTCCTAAACCTTTCTCAATGGCGCCCAACAAGATGCTCTGAACGGCTATCCCATGATCCCAAAAAAAACCTTTGCTGATACTTTGATCCTGAAGCATGACTACGTAGGCGCTAGGCCTCTCCCCTTCTTCTGGCCCGTCCCAGTCTTTGAAGTAACCTGCCCATTTCAAATGTTTGAATACTCGCTTATTTGAATCGACTGTCTGGAATAACATGTACTTTAACGACTGGAGATTTCCTCCCGTGGAAGAAAGTCTTGCAAGATCGATGAGTTCCCTTAAGGTCTCCATGCTTACCACTTCATCCTGATAAAATCGGCGATAGGTCCGGTTTTTTTCAATAAGTTCACGTATCATCCTGATATTCCTCCATTATATTCAATTCAATATTAAAAGTCTGCCTTCCATGTCACCTTAGCCTTAATTTTTCTTCAACTTCACGGCAGTACCGTAAACAAGGATTTCCGCTGCCCCCTGCATAACATTTGAGGTTGCAAAACGTATATTGATAATGGCATCAGCGCCAAGCTTTTCAGCCTCCGCCACCATTTTCCCAGTTGATATTTGCCGGGATTCGTCGAGCATTTGACTGTATTCTTTTAAATCCCCACCGACAATCTGTCTAAAAACAACCACAAGGTCTTTTCCTAAATGCTTTGCTCTAATAGTACTTCCTTTGACCAGATTTAAGGCCTCAGCAACTTCGTACCCCGGTACATAGTCAATATTTGTTAAGATCATCTTTTTCTGCCTCCTTATCTTTGATTCTCTCCCTGATTAATAATACTAACAACATTCCACCACTTACCACACCTAGAACAATGGTACTACTTACAATAATCGGGATTAGTGAAGGAGAAATAAAAGCCATGCCCATTATTCCGAAAAAATATAAAGCTATACAAAATACCAGCACCCAACTCAGGAGTTTGATCATGTATTTACCCCCCCGAAATCAAAGGCATTTGTGCTTGCATGGCTAAATTCAATCGTCTTTCGACTTCGTACCAATTTACTATTTGCCCCCAGGCAGTTACATAATCTTTACGTTTATTCTGATAATCAAGATAATACGCATGCTCCCAGACATCCATGACAAGTATCGGGATACTCCCAGCTTGAAATAGATCCTGATGTTTTTCAATAGTTAGTATTTCTAATCTTCCCCAAGCCGGTTGCCACACTAGTAAAGCCCATCCGGACGCTTCTACATTAATTGCAGCAGCACTAAACTGTTCCCAAAAAACTTCCAGGCTACCAAAATAGTGCATGATATGTATCATAGTTTGAGCTCCAGGGGTCTCCCATCTATTGCCAATGGGAGCCATCGATGTCCAATAAATACTATGTAAAATATGCCCAGACCCATGAAAAGCAAGTTCTCTCTCCCAATGTTTGATTAAGGAAAAATCCCGTAGTTGCCTAGCTTCGCTTAGTTTAAGCTCTGCTTTGTTCAAACCTTCCACATAGGCTTTATGATGCTGGTCATGGTGAATTTGTAATAATCTAGAACTGATTACGGGCTCAAGAGCATTAAACGCATAAGGTAACATAGGTAACTGGTGTTGCCCAGTGGGCACTTGCATAGTTTGCATATGAACTAGACCCTCCTCATAAATTCCGTTTTTTAGTACTAATTAATAGTCTTCCATTCCTCGTTATAGATTATTATTTGACCAAGATCTTAGAACCTAAGCGATGCGCAATCCTGACTCAAGCCGCTTAGCTTGGCATCATAGTTTGGAGCAATGGTAATCCATAATAAACAAGGAAAATAATAACAGCTAAGGTAATCGCCAATTTGAAAAGCTTTTTGAGAACAAAACCCACAGCAAGGATTACTAAACCCAACATCAAGAGTTCTTGTAACGTCAACGCAGCAATATACTCCATAATATCGTATTTCCTCTCTTTCTTAAGAGCGAGTCGGTTGCTCTGTTATTTACGTTATGTAATGTATGGCACTTCACGGTTTCATGTGCCTAGAAGTGATCTTTTGAAACATCACCAAGAGTCCAACGCAAAGTCTATAAATTGAGTCAATCCTGAGATTTTCTTCTGCTGACGAGTCAAAAAAGATATTGAGCTTGGATTCAATATCCTCTTCTGGTTTGGTGTAACAAAGGAGCATCGGAACCTTTGGCAAAGGGTGCAGTACCAGAGAAATATCTGAAGAGAAACTATTTTCTACTTGCTTTCCTCCAAAAATACCAATCATGTCCTCAATGAGATCTGGATGAGTATCCGTCAGTTGTTTTAATGGTTTTTCGACCCTATACTCAAAATACGAACCCCATACCGTTTCCTTACTAAGCTCCCTGAATGGAATCCATTTTCCAGAAAGATCATTACCTGCACTGTGAATAATATAGTTCAGTAAAGGTACCATCACCCATTCATTAATATGACAATCCGATATAATATTCCCCTCGGAATCGACTGTAAAGTCCTTCCCTAGACACTTTATGGTCAATTTATCGCCTGAAAGTGTAGCCCCCAATCGTTTCACGGATGAGGCAAAATCAACAGTAGCAAATTCTCTCTGCAACGGTTCGAGTATCTTTTTCAATTGTTCTTCCGGAGTTGGCTGTCTAATAATTCTTTTATCAAGTTCCTCAATGATTTTGCTTTCCAGATGAAGGCATTCTTGAAGACGTTTTTCTCCCTTTATAACTGCAGCGGCGAACGCTAAGCAGGTTGCCACTCCACATAGTTTGCAATTTGACTTTGGAAGTAACTTGTAAACTTCTAGTGGGTTATCTAGTTGTGACATAAGATGCACCCCTTCCGGAAAATAGTTGTAGCTAATAATCTACATTCTATGTTAATTCTCTATTTCCTTCATATCCTTGTTTATTTCTAGAACAAGCATAAGACGATCTCCCTCTTGAAACATGTTCAATCCTTGATGGTTCAATAATCAAGGAACATACTTCTCTTAGCAAGCTGAAGTAGTCCCATGGGGGTTCCAACGTCTAACCTCCCCAATTCGGGACAACAGAGGATTCGAGCATTTTCATGGGTCGCCATACGATAAACCTCAAGCTTTGGAATTCCTGCTTGAATCATCCAGTCCATCTCATCATACAAGCTCTTAGCGTGAGGTACTTGAAAAGCTCCGGCATCTGTTCCGACACCCAATCTGACATTGAGTTGATAAGCTTCGTAGATTTTAACAAGGTGTCCTTCTGAAATTCGTTTCAAGGTATCTAGTTCATGGGTAGAGTAGCGTTCTGATGGATATTTCAGGATATTCCCAATCGGTGCGACCGTTGGAACCCAAGCAATCCCTTTTGTTCGCATCCGCTCAAGGTGTCCTGTCGTCATATAATATCCGTGTTCAATCGAATCAACCCCAGCCGCAATGGCCACAGAAATTCCATCTTCCCCACTGGCATGCGCCATGACCGATATTCCGCGCCCATGAGCAGCCTTGACCATCTCTGCTAGATCTTCAACCGCCCATTGGGTTGGACCCACCATCTGAAACTCATCAAACTTAATTAGTCCTGTCACGACGACTTTGAGTTGGTCTATGCCTTGCTCGAAAAAGTCGTTCTCCTTTTCCTGCCACTCTAAACTATCCTTAAACCCACGTCCCAGGAAACGGCCATACATTCCCTCTCGATTTACAGCCTCATGTACCGAGATGACTTTAGGCCCTGGCCAAGTTCCCTCATTGACCTTGTTTCTCGCTTTCCAAGAAAAGCCCGGCAAGTCACCGCCATCTCGAATCGCCACAATTCCCATCTCTAGATAACGTTTTAAAAATACTTGGATATTATCCTCAATCAAAGAAGTTTGAGCCCAATTTACCAAGCACTGATAAAAATCAAGGCTGTCTAGCGCTAAATGCACATGGGCATCGATCCATCCAGGCATGAGGAAATAGGAATCCCAACTCTGAGCATTATCCGGGCAACTCTCTATATTACCAATAGGCTGTAAGGAACTGATATAACCCTCAGTCCACTTTACAAGCACAGACTGAGCGCATAAACCTAGTTCAGGACTCCAATACCCTGCGACTACCGCTTCTCCTTCATTAGAAATCTCAAAGATCTTTTGTTCAGCGCTACACGAAATATTCATCATCTTTGATATCAAGTGTGTTTTCAAGCTTCGGACCGCAACTTCCCCCATTAAAGCATAACCCTCAATACTAGGATGGACTTCATCAACGAATAACTGCGCTCCCTGACCGGCTTTTATCCTGTTAAAAAATGGGGAATAAAAGTCAACTACATGGATCCCTTTTTCCACCGCATAACTTTTCAACCAATTCCGATATTCAATTAGAATTTGTTCTTCTTCAACTAACAAAGACGGAGTAGGTAACCCAAATATCGGAGTAATCCCGTTTTGCCTACAACTCTCCGCCATTGCCTTGAAATTCGTACTGATACTTTTTAGGGGAAGTTTTTCGTAAGCATCGTTCGCTCCACCAAGAATAATGACATGGGTCGGAGCATGATCAAGTACATCCCTTTGGAAGCGCTTTAGCATGCCGCTGGTGAAATCCCCACAGATTCCTTGGTTTAGAACCTCACATTTTAAGTCTTGGGCTAAATGTTCTACCCATGACTCGTGGTTGCTAAATGGATACCCCTCAGTAATTGAATCCCCAATCGCGACTATTTTCATGTATAGTTTGATACCACCTTGTTTTCCTTGCTTTAAGCTCCGTGCGCCGATTAGGAACTGTATTTAGTATAGTCAAATCAATTTTCGTTTATTAAATGCGCCTGTTGTAAATCGCAGCAAGGCTTTTGTCCTTGTAAGCACCGTCACATTGCATCCGGATTTCAAAAACTCCCTCGCCATGCAAAGACCGACTCCACTGGTACTGCCTGTTATAACCACAGTTTTAATTTTAAGCACCTCCATTTCAAAAGCCACTTCTGTTAATTTTGGTCACTTATATAAAAAACTTCTCACAAGAAACTTGTTACTAAAGTAAGTTTTAGGATTGATGCCATTGTACCCTTCGCGGACGTCTTTCACAACTCCTAAGAGATCCTTCATGATTGGCAACCTCCTAACGAGAACTATAGTTCGTGGGAGAAAAGTTTGACTCTGGAAGAGATTAAAAGCATTAAGCTTTATACCTCAAATTCTTACAAATTTACACATGCATTTGCGTCAATCTAGATTTCCTAGATATAGAACTCGGATTCAGCTAATAGATTCTGCTTTGGAAAAATCATCAGCTCCCGAAAACATCATTACTTTTAGATGGTTAAATATCGAAGGCTTGCAACATTTTATTGGTTGTACAATTATCTATAAGGGAACACAATTTCTCGAAAGGGGTTATTCAAGTAAGAAATACCATTTTACGGTGAAAAATTATCTATAACTCCGCTAGGCATGTAATCTTACTGTGTACTGTTCAATGACCTATGCAAAATTTTACTGATGCAAAAGGTTTTGGGGAAATTATGACGAATAAAGTCTAAGATAATTTTATGATAATTTTATAAGATGAGGAGTTTATCATGGAAACTGCAAAATTGCTGATTGTATTTGTAATAATGATGATACTACTGTGGAGAAAGATTCCCTTAGTTTACGTAGTCATTGGAGCTTCAATCGTTTTAGCCTTTTTATTTGGAACCGATATTATCGGCTTTCTGAACATGGTTTGGGATGCAACTAAAGATCCCGCTACCATCGAAATTGAAGTCATCTTAGCCTTGATTATGATACTTGAGCTAATATTAAGGCAACAAGGATACCTAGAGCGTATGCTCAATGCACTTACTCGTCTCATTAGGGATCGTCGAATCGTGATGGCCATCGTTCCTGCTTTTATCGGACTTATGCCTAGCGCCGGAGGGGCCCTTTTCTCAGCACCCTTAGTCGAACAAGCGGTGGGTAAAAGCGTCTCCGCTACAAGCAAAGCCTTTATTAACTTTTATTACCGTCACATTTGCGAATTCTTTTTGCCCCTGTATCCAGGGGTACTCCTTGTCGCAAATATTTCCGGTATACCCCTGACCCGCGTACTTCTGGGTCTTATGCCGTTTGGTATCTTAGTCATTATTCTAGGACTTCCTTTCCTATTTCGAGTCAAGGTTGATGAGGAGTTAGCGACAGTTCCTCAACCGCTCGATGCAACATCTTCCCAAAATGAAACGTCGGACACTAGGAAAAACTTAATCAAAGAGGTTTTCTTTAGTACCCTACCCGTAATAACACTCGTTAGCCTTGTATTTGCTAAAGTACCTATTACCTTGGCCATAGCATTAATTGTCGTCGTACTCATCCTCAGACATGGTTATGGTATCAGTGAATTTTTAAAACTAGCGCGAAAAGCATTAGTTCTTAAAACTCTAATTATGATCTGGGGAATCATGCTTTTCAAACAGGTCATGGAAACGGTCGGTTCTTTTGACGAATTGCCAACTTTGTTAAGACAACTTCCCGTGCCAGAATTTTTGATCTTTGCCTTAATTGCCTTCCTAATCGCCTTCTTGACTGGACAAACGGGTTCTTACATCGGTATTGCCTTTCCAATTATTGCGGCCGCTACTGGAGGCCAAGTTAATGTACATTTGGCAGTATTGGTATTTATGGCGGGATCAGCGGGAACAATGTTAAGTCCTATGCACCTCTGTCTGTCCCTCACTATTGATTATTTTAAAGCTGATCTAACTAAGGTTATTCGTATGCTAATTATTCCTGAGAGCATTCTTGTAGGAGCAGCTATCTTGTCTTATATAATTTTCGCTTGACATCCTAGCATATCGGTGGCAATCTTTCTTTAGTCCCTATGAATACATTGCACAGAAAAGAGGCCGGATACCGGCCCCTTTTCTGATTCTGTAAACTATTTCATTCCGGTATAGATATGAACGGCATCTCTTAAGAACTCTGCTGCACCTGGTTGTTTCTCATCATAATAGGCTGTAAACCTCGGATCATCGACATACATCTGAGCAAGTCCTGCATGTGCTTCTTTCGAGTAACTATCCCAATGATAACACAACCACTGACGATGGAGATCAGCCGCTTTTTGAGCTAATTCGCCCGCCGGATCACCGGTTTTAAATGCCGCATGGAGGGTTTCTATAACCTCCGTCGCAAGCTTCGTTACCTCATCATATTGTTCTTGGGTCATTCCTTGGAATTTGCTATTGGACTTGTTAATTTTCTCATCGCCATATTTTTCGCGAATTTCCTTCCCATACTTTGCTTCATTGTCATCCACTAACTTTTTCTTGAAGCCTTCAAACTTTTCTTTATTTGCCATTGTAATTCTCCCTTCAGAGAGCGCAATTGTCTTTTCAACATTGATTATAAGCAGATCCAATTGCTCTCGTTTTTCAAGAAGCTTCTCATGGTGTTCTCTCAGTGCCAGTACTCCGTTATACGATGGCGCAGATACGATATCTTTAATACTATCTAAGCTCACTCCCAGCTCTCGATAAAAGAGAATTTGTTGCAACCGATCTACCTCAGCTTGCCCAAAAATGCGATAACCTGACGAGTTAATTCTTGCCGGCTTAAGAATCCCTATCTCATCATAATATCTCAGGGTTCGAGTGCTGACTCCAGCCATCTGAGCTAATTTTTGCACTGTGTATTCCATGTGATCACCTCCTGTTGAATTCACTATACACCTTTACGTTACGTT
The DNA here is from genome assembly GCA_927405585.1 of uncultured Desulfosporosinus sp. GTDB lineage: Bacteria > Bacillota > Desulfitobacteriia > Desulfitobacteriales > Desulfitobacteriaceae > Desulfosporosinus. Next base: position 5,514 of record CAKMJS010000018.1, on the reverse strand, counting down.
AATGTCAATGGGTAAGATTCGTTTATTTATTACTTCCTTAGAATTTCCACAAATCCTTCCGTTCCATTGACTCGAATCATGGAACCCTCTTTTATGATTTCCGTCGCTTTATCAATGCCCACTACAGCTCATATCACTTTTCAATGCTACAAGTCCTTTTTAAACCAGTCCACTATCTTAGTAATAACGAATTAAAAGATTTTTTATGCTTTAGACTTAGGCACTATAAAATCGATGATTAAACTCGTTGCTAGCCCTGATACGAAGCCAGTCAGTAACATCATAGACAAAATCGCATTAGCGAGATCCTCAAATCCGCCGTGTACTTGCACTGTCTTCGCTAAGTACCAGTAATATACTCCAGCAAGCAGGCAGAGTAAGGCTGGGGAATATTTGACTAACTTAACTCTCTTTGAAACTCGCCACAGTAGGTAAGTTATACCAGAAAAGAGTGCCACAATTCCCAAAAGAATGAGTATTAACCGATCCAACACATTACCTCCATTTCACCTGTCTATATGCACCTAATCATAGGGTAAACGCCTTATTCCCTTTAAGCTATGATAATAATATATCATCGAAGTAATAAAAGCTGCCACAATTTTTATGAGGAGATCGGTAGAGGTGTCTTCAAGTCCACCCTTAACCATATTTGCTTTGAATAAATAATCTCCGGTAAACTCAAACATTTCCCAGAGAGTACCTAAAGCGATTGAACAGCTGAAGGCAGCTAGTGATGTGAAAAGGGTAAATCTCTGATCGGTAGTTTCTTGTTCCTTTCTAATTATCCCTTTAATTATGTATAAGGTGATTATGACCACAAAGCTTCCAGCTATTGCGTGAAGAAGTAAATCCCACCACCAATAGGTTTGATAGAATTTTTTAATTTCTCCCAGGTATTGTGCAAGAATAACAAAGATTACCGTTATGAATTGAAAGCTAGGCGGCAGGGTTATGTGCTTCATATTAGCAATACGTGTAATGATAAAAGGAAGCAGAAGACATACCATAGCGAGCAGCGTCAAGGATAGATTCTTCCATTGTCTAGAAGTAATACTCATGAAAGCGGCACCTATCAGAATTATCTCAAACAACAAAGCTATTCCGACAGATAGCTTACTGTTTTGATTAATCATAACCCACTGGCCCAATTTCTTTCTCTAAATTGATTATTGCCCGTTTCCTATAGCACCGTCTAAAACTGGCGTCGAAGAAAGTCCTAACCTTTTGCATGCTCTTTCTCCCTCATCATAGAATTCCCTCGTGTTCTATTATCGTGCCCCGAAAAAGATAAAGCTTGCAAGGGATTCCATCGAAAGACAAGAAAACAACCTCATCCCCTTTCGGAGATGAGGCCGATGTTTAACTACCGCCTTAGATCATTAACTGAAGTCGATCATTAATTGCGCCAACTCAGAGCTCTAAAGAGTGCAACGGCTGCTTCTGCACGACTTACTGAGTCAAGAGGGGCTAGCGTCGGCCCTTCTACTTTAAGAATACCCGTACTACTAGCCAAGGCTATATACCCTAGCGCCTCTGGGTTAATTTGGGCAGCATCTTGAAAACTGACCTGGTAGATATCCTTCAACTCAGCCAGCTTATTGAGCTGAATATAACGCAATAAAACTTTGGCCAAGAATTCGCGATTGACAGGATCTCCGGGCTGTAGGTTTTCTTTCACCCAGCCCTGCTCTTTTGCCTTGATCATAAGCTCTGCTTCCGTGATACTAGTATTCCCACTCAAGCCAAATCGGCTATAATACATCGCCCTTAACAATGAAGCAATACCCATCTTATCTTGCGGTTTAAAACTGTTTCCAAAATCCCCGAATAACCCTGCTTGCCCGAGCGCTGCAATCTCTTCAGCTCCATTAACCCCAGTCAGATCAGTAAAACTGTAGGGTTTTGGTCCTTTCACCAATGGTTGCCCCTCATAATCAAGAAGGTCTCCACTTTTCGCATCAATTGTGTTAGATAGTGGCATACCACGATCATGGTCAACTGGCAGATAAACCAAACGCAAATTTCCTGGCACCCCATTAGAATGGATTCGGACATAGACTAGATTCAAAGGACGAGCGTTTAAAAATAATTCCGCACTCTTATCTTTAGATAAAATACCCGAAACACTCGGCAAATTGGACTCAGACCAGTTAAGTTCATAACCAGTAACAATTCCTGCTACAGGATCCACAGTAACAGTCATTCCATTATCTAGGAAGTCTACACCATTAACCACTCGGTGATAAGAAAAATAACGTATATTCCAAGGTTCGGGGAGAATTTTACCACTTAAGTTTGTTTCGGGATCCAAAGCGACTTGGCTAAACCTTTGGGATTGAACTTTTTTCAGAAATTCCTCACCAAGCTTTTGAACTTCATCTGGGTCTAGTGTGACCTCAGTTTTTCCTGTTTGTTGATATGAGATATTATAACCAAGTAACTCACCCGTTGTAGCACTGATTCTGGCGCTTAAGTATTGAGGTTTCCCAGTACTTTTTTCGAACTCAGTGTTGAGGTAATTCCAGTCAAAGTTCCAGATATGCTTATCGGTATTACGCCAATCGGTGTTTAAGTTCGCACTGCGCAGGGTTAAGTTATCAGAGATCCCAATCCAGCGCCTTACAGCAGCAATTGCCTCATCCTGTTTAAGAAGCCTAGCAGTGCGTTCCACCTCAAGTTGTTCTTGAGGCGTCAGAACCTGAGTCCCATTGGAGCTCGAGCCAGCCATTTCATTCTTGGCGCTGCCCATTCCGTCTCTTCCATACGAATCAGTTGCCAGCCAATCTCCCACATCCAGCTTAAGAGGTTCGCCTGTGAACGCATCGATCGCGCCGCCGTTTTGTCCCGTTAATTGGTAGACAAGCTTTGCTTCCTGCTTTTGTCCAGCAGTCAACGGTCTATAGGCAGCTGGAACCCAGTATCGAAGTTTAAAAAGAGGTGATTTTGCGAAAGCCTCCTGAGCTACACTAGGCTCGATCAGACCCTTAGCTTCCGGTGCTTTCACCTCACTCCAGTTAAGATTATAGGAAATGACATTCCCATCAGTGCTGGACACCTGTATATTAACCCCATTGCCTAGAAAGGGGAGGTCGTTAATAAGTCGTTGGTATTGTAGCGAATAATTGGCTGAACCGTAATTGTTGATCGGTACAACCGCTTGGTCACTTGGCACTAGCCTTAACTGTCCTGCCCGTTCTCCCAATAGACGAGTCAGCAATTTAGCGCTAATTTCTTGGGCCACTGCTTTAGTAATAACTGGCAGAACCCCACTATTGCTCGCTCCCCCATCATTCTTCCATGAGTTCATACTCAAAATTTCACCATTGATTGCATTGACCTCGACTGAAAACCCTCCGGAATTTCCAGTCGATCCATTCCAGCGCAGAGACCAGGCCTGGCGGGTATCGTAAGTATTGTAAGTTGAATTAAAGTCAGTGTACTCACTAGGGACATCAAAGTTGCTTTTAGCAATAGTAATAGCTTTTTCTAGTGTGATTGTAGGCATAGCTATGGTTTGTACTGCTGGCGATGACTTGTCTTCCCCTGCAACGGGAGCAGTAATCATCGGAATTAGCAAAAGAGTAACCACAATCATGGCAATAATAGAACTTCCTTTCTTCTGCATTTTGTTATCCACCTTCCCCTCTTCTTTCAAGCTCTTTCAATTTGTGCAACATCTCCCTTAATATACCTGAATTCCCGCTTCCGTTACTTCCCTTATCTGGATACATACACCCCATGTAAAAATTATGCCCTTCTTATAGGACTTAGACTAGACCATTACTTCACTTCCACCCTTTCCCTATTATGTATAGACGCATTATTAAGGTATTTCTGACAAAGAAATTATCGACATTATTATATATTTTTCGCATATCCACCTATTCATCCTTAAGTATTGTAATCTCCTCGGCCGTTGCCTGAACTGGATATGACTCCGCTACTAGACCAATGAAACGCACTTCTACTCTCAGATTTTCATGCAAAGCATCAAACTTAGACTTTACGACCTTGTCGGCTAATTTTTCATAGATTATTGTCCTTTGGGTTACTTTTATCAATGCTTGGTCATAGGGCTTAGACCCTTTTCTTCCTTCGACTAAAATACTTCCAAGCAACTCTCCTGCTTGTTTCTTAGTCAATTTGATGATAGTTCCATGAATGTCTGATTGCTTAGGATTTTGAATATCCACTGGACTTTGTGGTTTACTTGGACTGCATCCAGAAAGCACCACTATTCCTAATAACGAAATAGCAACTAGTTTAAAAAGTTTCATACTAACCTCCCTTTCGCCGCACCGCTGGCGACAAAAATAGTTATAAAAATGTATCACTTACCTTCTACCAAAAAAAGGGATGTTATATCACCGCTCCCATTATTTATAGACGTGAATGATGGACTTATTCTGACAATAATCCTATCAGACTCCAGCTTATTATGAAACTTTCTCGAGAAATAAACCATAACGTAAAAAGCCGATGAACACCTCTTGCAAGTGCTCATCGGCTGTGGTACTTCAATCATTTAGTTCAGGTTTTGGAATTGGCTTTCCTGCCTCAATGAGTACTTTGTTGCCTAATAGGAAAAATGCCAGGAAAAACATCAGTATACCAGTTCCAATCAGTAGCACTTCTATTTCAATAACATCAGCTATTGGTCCAAACAAAAGCATGCCTAATGGCATCATTGAGCTTGCTATCATCCCGAAAACGCCAAATATTCTCCCCAGAAAATCCGGTTCCACTTTCTCCTGTAATAAAACCATAGAGGGTGTATTGAAGAATGGAAGAGCAACTCCGGCTAACCCCATGAATGTCAGATATATCCAAAATACAGAAGTTACCCCAAGAGAAAAGGTACATACTCCAATAAGAAGGGTTGATAGTGTCATCGAGTGAATTCTATTATTAAAACCACCCCAAGACGCCATAATGATGCCACCGAGCATCATACCCAAAGACCACGTAATTTCTATGGCCGTTAAACGCCAAACATCATCACCAAAACTACGGGTAACCTGCAACGGAGTTAAAAAGGCAACAGGTGCGACAAAGAAGAAAAAGACAGCGCAAAACAGAAAAAACCTCTTTATATACGCATGATTTTTGATGTAAGCTAAACCTTCACGCATATCGCTGAAATAACTCGTGGTTTGCTTTGCTTGGGCTTTTACATGAACAGGCACATGTAGAAACAAAGATAACACTGTAACCGCTATAGCTGCTGTAATAACGTCTATGAAGAAAATTGTCTCGATGGTAGTCATAGTTAGCAGGGCACCGCTAAGCATTGGAGACACTAGCATAACCATAGCTTGGATACTTCCATTCGTTGCGTTTACCTTTGTAAGTTTATCCTCCGGTACCATTTGGGGAAGGAAGGCTCCAATCGCCGGCGTTTGAATCGCTGATCCCAACGCTCTTACGGCAGACATCAAAAAGAGCAACCATAGCGAACCGTATCCCATCAGAAACACTATAGCTAAAATAAGTGTTGATAAGGCAATCAAA
>CAKMJS010000017.1 GCA_927405585.1 uncultured Desulfosporosinus sp. | reverse complement strand
ACTTCCATGATCGTATACGGGCTCTGGGCTAAGGTTCGAATTTCTGACAAATAGACACCCGCTTGAGCCAATAGATCCTTACTCTCCTTCTTCATAGGCCTTAGCTACCTCCAATAAAAGTTCTTCCGTTTCTTTGGCGCTCTCATCGTCGATAATTCCTATGGCAAACCCTGCATGAACTAAAACATATTCACCAATCTCAACCTCTGGAGCCAAGTCGATACTGATTATACGTTCATTGCCCATCATATCCACTTTGGCCATCGATCCGTTGATCGTCACAATTTTAGCAGGAATGGCTAAACACATTTATAACACCTCATTCGCTATTAATAGTTGACCCAAGGCTAGACCTCCATCTCCCGGAGGGAGAACTCGAGAACGCAGAACCTTGATTTCTTGGGTTTGACAGTTGCGAAGAACTGCTTCGGTCAAGAGTTTATTCTGGAACACCCCTCCGCTCAACACCAGAGGACCCGTTCTTACCCCTAAACGCAACGCTAAATCCACGATAGCTTCAGCCATCGTTAAATGAAAACGATAGGCTATTTCTCCCCGACTCACGCCCTGAAGAATGTCTCGAACTAGCTCTTCAAAGAGAGTTCTAACCCCTAGGATAAGCACCCCGTTCTCTTGTCTTACGTCATAAGAATAGAGTGCTAGCGAGTGATTGTTAGACATGTTACGTTCTAGGCCTTCTTGGCGCTGGTGCTGCAAGAACCTTGTACCAACGCTTTCCAGTTCGATCGCAGCTTGTCCTTCATAGGTTACCATCCTACACACACCCAGTAAAGCACTTACGGCATCAAAGAGTCGTCCTGCACTCGAGGTACGGAAGACTTGAACGCCTGTCTCAAGTTGGCGATCTAGGATCTGACGTTCGAGGCTAGAAAGAGTCGACCAGAGGGACTCAGTCGTTTTCCACGTTTCTCTGGATAAAAGAGTTTTAAGATACGCATATCCTATTCGCAAAGGCTGTTTGGCACCCCCATCTCCCCCTGGAAGCCCTAGGTACTCCAGATGTGCCCTGCGTTCATAACCTAAGGAATTACCATAAAGGAATTCAAATCCCCAGATACATTGATCCTCCCCGAACCCAGTTCCATCACAGATTACTCCTAGGGTTGGTTCTGTTCTGTCCCATTCCCCTAACACGCTAACTAAATGGGCATGGTGATGTTGCACAGAATGTTTCGGCCAAGGCTGCTCTAGGGCGAATCTCGTCAGTTGGTAGTTTGGGTGTTTATCATAAGCAAGCGCCTTCGGCTTAATATTGACGACTCGCTGAAAGGATGCTAATTCCTGGTGAAAGCGCTGGAGATTTTCATACCCTTCCATATCTCCAATATATTGACTGACGAAAGCTCTCTGCCCAGAGGCAAGGCAAAAGGTATTTTTAAGTTCTCCACCTACACCGAGTAGTGGGGTCTTGAACTCGATCGTAGGCATCAATATCGGCTGGGGGACATAGCCACGAGCTCTCCGAAAGAAGACAGTTTCATCCCCAATCACTTGGACGACTGAATCGTCACAGGGATGATATATATCTCGGTCATGCAGAAGAAAATAATCGGAAATTCCTTGTAAAGCTTCCAAGGCCTCCTCGTTTGAATATATGAGTGGTCGTCCACTGAGGTTAGCACTAGTCATGACCAAAAAATCATAGGGCCCTTCAAACAGGAGATGATGGATTGGGGTATAGGGAAGTATGATTCCTAACGTATGTATCCCCGGCGCAATATCCTCTGGTAGTGAATATGTTAGGGCAGGTATCCGTTCTAAAATAACAATGGGTGCTGCAGAACTTCTTAACAATTCCTCTTCCTTGGCACTTATATTGACCTCGTAAGAAGCCTTGTCCACTGAGCGCACCATAACGGCAAAAGGCTTGGCTCCCCGTTCTTTTCGTTCTCGTAAGCGACGAACTGCTCCAGCGTTACGAGCATCACAAACAAGATGGAAACCCCCTAGCCCTTTAACTGCCATAATTCCACCCTGAGCAAGCTGGTCTACTCCAATTCCTGAGAGCAGTCGACCTTGATTATCATAGAGTCGAACTTTCGGTCCACAAGTTTCACAGGCAACTGGTTGGGCGTGGAACCGTCGGTCCCTAGGATTTTTATAGTCTACAGTACATAAGTCGCACATCGGAAATTTCGACATAGTCGTTAAGGCTCGGTCATAAGGCACGTCACGAATAATTGTATAGCGAGGACCACAATTCGTGCAATTTGTGAACGGAAATCGGTAATACCGGTTCTTAGAATCCGCTAAGTCCTTCAGACAATCACTGCAGGTTGCAACATCCGGCGAAATTAAGACATCCGCGTTATCCTCTCCTTCACTCTCCACAATTTCAAACGTCCCAAAGTTAGCCAGTTCGATTTTTTCGGAGCGTGCTGTCACAATATGTGCCAAAGGGGGCGCTTCTTGCAGCAAACGATGATAGAACAAGTCAAGATTATCCCCTTCTGCATGAATTGATACACCATGGCTCGAGTTATTTACCCACCCGTTAATATCTAGTTCTTCTGCAAGCTTAAAAACAAACGGTCGAAAACCGACCCCTTGAACAATACCATTAAAGTATATAGCTCTTGCTTGCTTTTTCATGTTCAACGACCTGCTTTCTTTCCACTCTATTGTACACGCCTCTCTCTATGTTCTTCAAGGGTATGATTCGTCATTCTTTCAGAAAATTGCAAATGATCTTCTTGACAAATATGGAAAGATGCCCTTATGCTAAAGAAAAGTGTACAAAATTTAGACATTCTTGAACTCTTGGAGGAATGTTAAATGTCAGTCGTTAAAACTATCGAGGATAAATGCAAAGCCTGCTATTCCTGTGTGCGAAATTGTCCAGTAAAGGCTATCAAGGTTGAGTTGGCACAATCCCGAGTCGTTGAAGAACGTTGTATCAGTTGTGGTAACTGTGTCAGGGTCTGTTCACAGAATGCCAAACAAAGTATTAGTTATGTAGAAGAAACTGAGAAGTTACTGGGTCAAGAAAAAGTTGTGGCTTTAATTGCCCCTTCTTTTCCCGCTAGCTTTTACTATTTAGAGCCGAAAGAGTTCTTCGACTCACTGAAACAGCTAGGCTTTACAGAAGTATTAGAGGTAACTCATGGTATAGAATTATCAGTGCCTGCTTATCAGAAATTTATGGCTACTAATCCCGAGATGGCCATTAGTTCATTTTGTCCAGCAATTGTTGGCATGATCGAGCGGCAATTCCCCGATCTCTTGCCGTATCTGGTGCCAGTTGATTCTGCTGTTTTAGCGTCAGCAAAATACGCATTGTGGAAATATCCCGGCTCAAAAGTCGTGTTTATCGGACCTTGCATTGCTAAGAAACAAGAAATGATTGAATTCGGCACAGATCTTCTCGATGCAGTACTCACCTTTAAAGAGCTCAAAAGAATGTTCGATGCTCAGGGATTACATAAAAATCAGGATCGTCATCATGAAGCAGTGCCAGAGGGCATAAGCTCTTTGCCATCACTTTTCCCTATCAGTGGTGGTCTCGCCCGTAACTTTGATCCGAATGGGATTCACTTTCGAGAAGAAGAGATTGCCGTCGTCGACGGAAAAGAGGAATCACTACTATTCCTGCAGAACCTGACGAATGAACTTCATAGCGGAAAAGTTAAATTTCGTTTTATCGATATACTTTTATGCAAAGGGTGTATCGATGGACCGGAAATGGACAGTCCGCTCGACTTATTCAGCCGAAAACACCTGATATTCAAGTATGCCCAAAGCAAGGAGAAGGACAATTTGGGTACTTATCCCGAATTTAACTTAGATCGCCAGTTTACTAACCGTTATAATCCGTTGCCCGAACCGACACCAATGGAGATTCGGGAGATTCTACACTTTACAAAGAAAACAAAACCAGAAGATGAACTTAACTGCGGCTCATGTGGTTATAATACCTGCCAGGAAAAAGCCGTTGCAGTCTTCCAAGGCTTAGCAGAAATAGATATGTGTCTGCCTTTTTTACTTGAGCAATCTCGCGGTGAATTTGAAATATATAAAGAGCGCTTGGAATTCAAAAAAATCTATAAAGACAGTGAGCAATTTATGATTGGGGAGAGTGAAAGTACTAAGGAATTGCGCCATTTTGCCGTTCAAGCCAGTCGCAATGATGCCAATGTTTTAATCCTTGGCGAGAGCGGCGTTGGCAAGGAGGTCTTTGCCCAGTTAACTCATTTTCTAAGCAAACGCCGCAATAATCCTTTTATTGGCATAAATTGTACCGCTTTACCCGAACCCCTGCTCGAATCAGAACTGTTTGGTTATGAAGAAGGTGCTTTTACCGGGGCCAAAAAAGGAGGTAAGCGTGGTAAGTTTGAAATAGCTGAAGGTGGAACCATCCTCTTAGATGAGGCGGGAGATATGTCCCTAGCTCTTCAGGCTAAACTTTTGCGGGTTCTCCAAGAAAGAGAATTTGAGCGAATAGGGGGTACTCGAACCATAAAATTAGAAGCTCGAGTAATGGCTGCCACCAACCGTGATCTCCAGCAACTAGTTAGAGAGGGTAAGTTTCGAGCCGACTTATACTATCGCTTAAATGTTATTAATATTTATATTGATTCATTAAAGAAACGCAGGGAGGATATTTCACCTCTTGCTATCAGCTTTTTGCACAAATTCTCTCAAACTAAGAAAATATTGCCCAAGATATTCTCAGAAGAGGCTTTAAACTGTTTAATTCATTATAACTGGCCGGGAAATGTCCGAGAATTAGAAAATATGATCGAACGGTTAATGTATACCGTTGAAGATAATGTAATTCAAGTCTATCATTTACCAAAATTCTTAAGTCATATTGTTGAGAACTATCCGATTTCAGATATAAAGCCCCTTAAAGTGGCAGTGCAGGACCTGGAACGAAAAATGATAACCCAAGCATTGCTCACGACTGGCAATAACCGCGCGGCTGCGGCCAATTATCTTGGGATACCTAGAGCAACTTTCTACTTGAAACTTAAAGAGTACGGGTTAATCGACTAGATTTTTTTGGTGTCTATATTTTGATCATGTACAAATTATAGACACAATAGTCTTACTTGGCCATCACAAGAGGGTTCGGCCATGGAAAGGTTAGGAAATTTGATTCCAAGTGTCTAGAAATTAGACAAATAAACCTTGCTAAGACTTATTTTTTGTTGGCATGATATTTGCATATATTAATTTATTGCAAATATATCAAATTTTCAGAAAACATTTATTATAGTAGGAGGTGAAAATATAAATTCTGCAAAGAGTTTAGCTTTCATGCAATATTTCTATCATGGTCTTTCCCCCAACTCTTTCACTAATCCGGTAGGAGTTATTCACTGAAATAACACACAAATTCAGGAGGTGTTCTGTAAAGTATGGGTAATTTTGATTTACTCAAAGTTAAAGGGGTCTCCCGGCGTGATTTTATGAAATTAATTGCAGCAACAACAGCAGCACTAGGCCTACCCGAACTCATCGTCCCTCAAGCGGCTAACGCAGTAGAAAAAGCACTGAATAAGCCCCCTGTTATGTGGCTAGAAGGTATGGATTGTACGGGTTGCACAGAATCTGCTTTAGCCACCTTAAACCCTTCACCCGCTGAACTTATTCTAGACATGCTTTCGATTCGCTATCATGAAACTGTTATGGCCGGATCCGGTCATAAGGCAGAGGAAGCTTACCAAGATACCCTTAAAGAAAAATTCATTCTGGTCGTAGAAGGTTCCACTCCAGGTACAGCTAAAGATGACTCTTTCTGCATGATTGGTGGAAGACCCTTCCGTAAAATCCTTATCGAGGCCGCCCAAAAAGCTCAGGCAATCATTGCCATTGGTAGTTGTGCCTGCGAGGGCGCTGGAATTCCTGGGGCCTGTGAGTCTGGTGCCATCGGAGTTGCCGAACTCCTCAGAAACGAGGGGATTAAAACACCCGTTATCAATCTTCCCTGTTGTCCTGTCAAACCAGCTACTTTAATTGGCACAATTCTATATTACTTAACCTATCAGAAGGTTCCGCCGCTTGATTCGCAAGGTCGCCCTGTTGTTTTCTATGGAAGCCTATTACACGATAATTGCCCACGGCGTGGCCACTTCGAAAATGGAGACTTCCTAACTGATTGGAACGATCCTATACAAAAAGAGTATTGCCTTATTTTAAAAGGCTGTAAAGGGCCTAAAACATATACGGATTGTGCCCAAGTATGGTGGAATGACAACGCCAATTACTGTATTAATGCTGGATCTCCTTGTTCTGGATGTTCAGAGAAAGACTTCTATGCTGGATTCAGCCCGTTATATGCTAAACAAGAAATGTTTAAGCTTCCGGGAATCGGCCAGGTTGATGCAGATACCGTTGGGGTCGTTATCGGAGGGGCTGCTGCAGTGGGTCTAGGGGTCCACTTAATTGCTACAGCTGCCAGCGGAAGACTAAGCAAGAAGGATCATAAGGAGGACATGTAAATGGCAAAAGTTGTTATCGATCCTTTAACACGCATTGAAGGACACTTAAGGATTGAAGTTGAAGTCGAGAACGGTAAAGTTGTAGATGCACATGTCATAGGGACCATGTATCGAGGGATTGAGCCTATGCTCCGGGGTCGTGACCCTCGGGATGCAACCTACGTTACGGAACGCGTCTGTGGGGTTTGTGCCGGTTCCCATGGTTGGGCATCCTCTTTAGCCCTAGACAAAGCTTTTGGGGCAAACGTTCCAGCGGGTGGTCGGATTATTCGTAACTTAATCGTTGGAGCGATGTATTTACATGACCATCCGTTGCATTTTTATCATCTGAGCGCGCTAGACTATATCGATGTTATGGCTGTCGCCCAATATCAAGGAAAAGACCCTGGACTTCTAGCCGTTAAAGACAAAATTGTGAGGCTTGTAACTGCCGGAGATACTGCGCCACTAACCCCTCGCTACAAACCGGATGACTTTAGTGTTAACGATCCGGAATTAGTGACAATGGCCGTCGCCCACTACCTTAAAGCTTTGGAGATGCAAGCCAAAGCCAAGAAAATGTCCGCCCTGTTTGCCGGGAAACAGCCCCACCAATCTTCAATTGTCGTCGGTGGAGTAACGATGCTTCCTACTATCCAAGTCGTTGAGCAATTCCGTTCGATGCTATTTGAACAAATTGAATTTATTGAGAAAACTTACTTACAAGATGTCTTAACCTTTGGTACTGGTCCGCTTCTCCCCTTAGCCCAAGCAGGTGTCGGTGGCGGGAGCCCGCACTATCTTTCTTATGGTGGATTTGCGCGTGATAATGAAGGTAAAGATCTATTCTTTAAAGCAGGGGTCATCATGGATGGCAATTTAAGCAAAATCTTAGCGGTCGATGAGAAGAAAATTACCGAAGATGTTCAATATTCTTGGTATAAAGCCAGCGCTGGAAAAACACCCTATACCGAGGATACGATACCGGATCTCGAAAAGAAGGGCGCTTACACCTTTGTTAAAGCCCCTCGCTATGATGGTAAACCGATCGAAGTTGGGCCTCTTGCCCGGATGCTCGTTATGCAACCTAAAGGCCTGATGGACATCATCGCCAAGTATAATATCAAACCTGGTGCTGTCGCACGTCATGCTGCCCGTGCTTATGAAACTGTCCTAATGGCCCAAGATATGTTAACTTGGTTGGATGCTTTAGAGAAAGAAATGGGATCTAAGGACTTCCGCATTCATGATACTGAGCATTGGGAAGCTCCGGCTACTGGGCAGGGTGCAGGTATGACTGAAGTTCCTAGAGGCTCACTCGGTCACTTTGTGAAAGTTGCCGATCATAAAATTGAGAACTATCAAATGGTCGTTCCGACCACCTGGAATTTCTCTCCAAGAGATGACAAGGGCGTCCCTGGTCCGCTGGAACAAGCTCTGATTGGCGTACCAGTCCCCGACCTCGATAATCCAGTCAACATTGTACGAGTTGTTCGTTCTTATGATCCGTGCCTTGCATGTGCAATTCACCTCATCGATCCAGTAACTAACAACGTACAAAAATTCCAGATTGGCTGGTAGAAAAGGAGGAAAGGAGGAAAGGCCATGGTAAACCCATTAGACCACCCGCTATTCCAGCGTGTAAGTCACTGGATTAATTTGATAAACTTTTTAGTTTTAGGTATCACAGGTTGGTTCATTCACTCTCCGTATCCCGGAATGCCCATGAATATAATTCGGAATTTACACTTTCTCTTTATGTGGTTTCTAGTTATTAATGGGATTGTACGAGTGTACTACTCCTTTTTTGGCAAGTATAGAGATTATGGGGAAATTATGCTTAATATGAAGGATATCAAAAATATTTGGCCCCAAACGAAGTACTATCTGTTCATCGGAAAACATCCAGAAACGGGGAAATATAACCCACTTCAAAAAATTGCTTATATTTCCTTACCTATTATGTCAGTCTTTCAAATTATTACTGGAGCCATACTTTACTGGCCAATTAAATTTGGAGGCCTTGCCGGCTATTTTGGCGGTTTAGCTGCCGTTCGAGGAATTCACTACATCATCATGTGGTTATTCATTGCTGTAGTTGCCATTCATCTTTATCTGGTCTTTACAACGGCCTATGAACAGTTCTTATATATGTTCTTTGGCAAAATGAAAAATGAAAAGGGACGGTAAAAATG
>CAKMJS010000016.1 GCA_927405585.1 uncultured Desulfosporosinus sp. | reverse complement strand
CCTTGTAAAAATTCGCTTGGGATAGCTTAACAATTTGAAAAGTAACAGAAATTCTTTTTTGGGCAATTCAATCTGAAGATCTGGCCCATTTATACTCAAATTGTCATAGTCCAGGACGATTTCACCTATAACAATTTTATGAAGGTGATAACGTCAATTAATTCTTATTCTTATCATTTACTTACTAAAAAATATTTTGATATATTATGATAAATCAATACTAATGAACTATAATAATTTAGTTGTAAGGCATAAAACCCCTCTTATTGCATCCCCAAGTCAGGTTTAAGGCATGAATCCCCTCTTAATCCTCAATTCATTTGTAAGGCGTGAATCCACTTTTATTGCTAGTGGCATGATATGCTATCAAACCAAATTATTATTGTTTTCTTATGTAGCTACTTTCATGGGAGTAAATTCAAGCATAGTATGAAGCACTCTGATTCTTTACCTTTAATGGCCGTTTAAAAATATCGAACCATTGTGCGTAACTATTCCACTTTTTATGTGGAAGATCAGAAGTGTTTTTTGCTGTGCCTAAATATAATCACAGCGACATAATAGCAAGACATTGATGAATTCAGTAAGTTAATAGGAGTGGGCAGATTATGGTTATTGACAAACAAAAGGCAGCTTTGAGTTCTGTTTTTGCTGCAGTTTTCCTCACATCAATGAAAATTGTGGCAGTCTAGATATTATACTAAGTAAAAATGTCTTTATTTTTTTGAGTATTTTTTTTAATTTGGCTTCTGGTTTGTTATTATTCATAACTTGTTTAAATAGGCTCTCATGCTGATGATGGTGATGGTGATATGTCTCAACAGAGCCATGAGGCATAGACACAGACAGCAACGAGAATAATATGAGCGCTATAATCACAAGCAATTTATTTTTTCTTATGACATTAAAACGAAATAAATTCACAAATACCAACTCCAATTTACAAAAATACCTGTGGGACTATAATTTTATTAGAATTATAGTCCCACAGGTATTTTTCCTGCTGCCAGCTCTTTAGCCAGCCCAGCCCCACACACTTCAAGAAAGTGTATCGCCTGCTCTATTTGTAAAATATTCAATTACAGTAATTTTTATTACTATATGTTAAAGAATTTAGTTTGTCAACTTTTCTTTGATTTACTATAAATTACATTAAAATCCAAGGATCGCTTGCGCATAAATACCATCGGATCACGGAGGATCGAGGGAGCGCCAGCCTTAATTGGTTTCTCCCCAGTGTCCATAGGGAGAGAGTTGGGCAACGACCCGTGTAAAAACTCTTCAGGTTCTTGACCATTTAAGGGATGAAAAGGCTTTTGATCTAGCTCTTCGTGAAGTCTGTTCTCGTTTAATCCCCAGGGATCCCCCAGATTCATCTGTGGGGAGTGTCAATTCGAATACTTACTCATGCCTGTATGGTCCGGTGCCTCACCACGCCTACCATCAACCTGAGGAATTAAAGGCAACGGCTTATATGAGTTTATTTCCTCCACTTCCACCTTAAACTTCCATTCATTACCAAAATCAAAGAGGTAAAGAAAGGTTTTACCTGGGTATAATCCCAATTCCTCAATCGCAACTTTGTCAGCGTGGGGCCTTTCATCGCTAGGTGACTCATTCCGATCATATGACCATTTCTTATTATCCATAAAGAAGCTATACAAGTGCTCATCGTCGAATTCAAAAGCCTCTTGGATCGCTAAATGCAATTGATGAAGATTATGTTTTGCTGCCATTTTAATTTTTCGCCATTTCCCTCTACTTAACGATACTTTGAATAAGTACGTGCTTTCTGTGATATCAAAGTGATCTCGAGCAAGGGTATGCATTAGTTCACCTTTGGGAACCAAAGAGACGAATTTCTTATAAAACGGTTCTTCTAAGCTTTCTTGCCGGGCTTGAGCCAATTCAGTAAAACTATGCAGTATCTTACCCATACTCCGCATTATAACTTCCAGACCTTCAAGGACAACTTGCGATGTCAAGACGCCCTTTCGTATATTCACTCGATTCCAGTCTAGGTAGTCCCTGTATTTATACAAAATTGGTGCTATATTTACTCCGAATTCTGCCGGTGTTAGGGTTTTAGCCTCAATGTTACGTCGTGATTCGTTCTGAGCCTCTTCATCGAGGGTAAACTGCCAAAAGCCAAAGTACGTGAAGTACCAGAGAAAATTTCCCCAATCCCATAACCAGCTGTGCCAAGAAGACTCCGTTCCATTAACATTTAACGTTTTTCCTGCTTTAACACAAGCTAACTCTTGCCAAACAGAGGATATAATGCGAACATTTAGGATACGTCCATATGTCACTTTTTGCAGAGCTTCCCAATCAGCATCGACCCAAAGTGTCTCTAGAAGAAAGAAGTACTGCTCGGTCATCGTCAATTTTAAGTATTCTTCGTAGCGTTCTGATACCTTTAGATGATATCTCCCGCCCTTACTTGGCATCATAACTACCAATTTACCACCCAACGCTAATTGACAAAACATATGCAACAGGGGATATGATCCCTGATCAGGCTTTGAGTTAGCATTTTCTGTCTTAAAACACATGAGTTGATTTAATCCCCATAAGAGTTCCTTAGACATATACCGTTTTTTAGGAGATAATACTGTTTCCTCCGTCTTCAGGCTATCCATAAACCTCCTAAAGTCCTGCAATAAAGGGGTTGGATAAGTAGTCGTAATCTCAAACATGCTTTCTCCTCCTCTTCTATGCGCCTTTCTATATCCGCTTTGACTCTCACATCTCCTCAATTGGGATGCGTTGACGTTAACTATAATTGACTAATCTGAAATCAACCTGAAATGCACTTTGAAAAGTTAAACCTGACAAGGTCGTGGGTTTGCCGTTGTAGCTGAAGAAGTTAAAAAATTGGCAGAGCAATCGAGGGAAGCCACAAAAGAACTTCCGATGAACTCGTAATGCGCACTGGCATATATAGGGCCACTCAACCCTACATGCGGGATAGGCACATACTGGGTACCGCTTTCGCCTAGAAGTCTCTGATACAGAGGGTCGCCGACAATAATATCCGGCTGTATTCTATCAATCCACTGGGCCAACGCTTCCTCGCCTTCAAACAAGTGAACACCGGAAAGCGCCTCTTCCTGATATACTTTCTTCATTCGTCTATCCATTTTCATCAAGCTGGTTGTTTCAACATAGTCAAGCCCAAAGTCGTTATGCAGGCAAGATGCGATGCAGGAAGCAAATAGAGGTTCGCCTATCACGACGGCTCTTTGTTCAGGCTGAGCTGTGCCCTTTGGGGCGTATCGTTGCTTGTTTGTGTAGTCCATAGGAATATCTACTATCTCCGCCAGAACCTGAAACAACCGCTGCATACCCCATAAACCTACTGGCACACTCATGACATAAGGTATTGAATATTCTTTTTGCATATATTGGGCAAGCCCTAAGCCCTCATGTGACACGACTAGGTTCAAAGCAGCAGAGGACATTTTCTTAAAAGTTTCTATGTCTATTTTCCCTACTGGCGAACCATTGATTTCAAGACCGAACTGCTCCAGTTCGTCCATGAGTTCGGCTAAATGTGTTTCCTTGCCCAGACTTAGGGGTGTATACCCGACGATATTTACTTGATTGTTCTTCTTTTCTCTCCTTTCCAGAAAACGTTTTCCCAAGGTTAACAACGTATAGTAAACGCCAGAGTAGTAGGTCTCAAATCCCTCCGTAGGAAGCGCCAAGGCAGTCAAGCCTGTCCGACTGCTCAGCCTATCCGCAATTGCCCCGATATCGACTCCCGTCAAAGCTGGGACCGGCGTACCTATAACTGCGATGAATTCAGCCTGCTTATTTTGCGCCCAGAGCCTTTCCGCATGATACAGGAATTCGTCTTCTGCGCCCATGACGGCTTCCATCTCCCCCAGCTTGGAACTGAAGAACAAGGTCTGCCGCAAATCCCTGATCTCATCACATTCAATGACTGCGCTGCTACACCCGCCGGGCGAGTACAGCAGGTTAAGTGAAGGCAGAGCAAAGAGAACAGAACAGGCTCCAGAATAGTCACTTGCCAACGAAGGCACGCTGGTCAAAAATTTTCTCATCGCATACCCTCCAAAATTTCCATGATCCCCTCATATCCGAAACGATAGTCGGCACTCACCAATATTTCTTTTGCTTTTATACAATAAAACGATGCTTTTTCTCCAATAGCGATATCTATTCCTTCAAACCCGCCCGTCTGTGTTTCAACGTTTACGTTTGAAACCAAATAAACCTCCGCCTGGCTTCCCGTGGCGGAGAGCGCGTGAATATACGTCATTTCTTGCTTGTTCACTGTTTCGGCAAATATTGCAGCAACAGGAAGGCCGATCAACTCCAGCACATAGGCAAGCTCGAAAGACCTTGGCCCAATCCCCACTGCAATTCGTTTTCCAACCAATGCCACAGCTACTTTAGAAGCAACTTTGTGGTACTCTTTGGCATCCTGGCTAAAATCCCAAGTGACCTGAAGCCCCTCCATTAGCGCTGCATAGTTATTCCTAATCTCTTTCATGTTGTATCGAACAGGCAAGTATAGGAAGGGAATGTCCCATTTTTCTTGCATACGCACCGCCAAATCGTAACCAAAACGATCCAAGGCGATGTTCAACTTTCCATTTGCTAGGTCCTTAAATTCTCCGTAGGAGTCCAGCGCGGCAAATTCTCTGATTTCCACACTAGAGCAATAATTCATGAGTATCTGCCTCAGGCCGAAATCCTTAGGAAGTTTTCCTGAGTCTCCCAACACATTGATGTGGCTTTTCGTCTCTTGCAGGACGCCCCTTTGCATCAAATCGATAAAAATATCACCTAGCCGAGCTTTAGGAAGTGTCCTTCTCCGAGAAAGCGGCCCCCGCTCAAAAACCTTTACCGGTATCCCATAACGGCTTTCTATTCGTTTTGTTATGCTTACAAACTCAGTACCCGTCAGAATATCGGCACAGGTAAGATAAAGGATGATCGCTTTTGGCTGGCGCGAAGTCACAAGACCTTCTAGCGCCTCTTCCAATTTTTCTAGATGCTTCCCGGTAGCAAAATCGTTGCTGGATACCGGGAGCAGGAATAGATTTTCGTTTAAGCCCTTTTTCTCAGCCCTAAAATATAATACTCTTGAGCAGGATGAGGGACCTGCCGCCACTACATCAATGCCCGGTACACATAAGGCCAAATTGACCAGTTCCCCACAATCATCGTCCGCTATACCCCTATCAAAAAAGCTGTCCAGCGGCATTTTATCCGCGATATCCGCAAGTTTGATCTTTTCTTCACTGCTGCTTGTTCTTATATATCCCGTGCAAGACAATTTCATTTCCTCCAATTTCCAGCACCCGTCTACCTATGCTTTTCGCAATTCCAGATCAAGCATGTAGTGACTGAATTTTTCCAGTTCATCATCATCAAGTGCTTTTACTCGCCTATAACCCTGATTCTCAGTGATAACACCCGCCAAATCCTTAAAGAAACAAGCTGCCTGTGAATCTGGGAACTTTTCTAGAACTGTTTTGCCTTCGAGTTCCGAAAGGGCAATTTCCCGGCTGAAAGGGACATCAGCCACTACCCGAGTACCCGTCAAAATGGCGAACTGCTCAACTGCCGCCCTACTCGACTCGCCATTTCTGCAGTTGTGAATTAATCCCCCCAGTGTCACTGGCCTTGTCCCCTGGCTTCTGCTGATCGCCTTCATGATATTGTTGGCAGCATAGATCGACATAAATTCTGATGATGTTACAATATAAATTGTATCTGCATACCCTTCACGCATCGGAACCGAAAAGCCACCGCACACGACATCACCGAGGACATCATAAACAACGGCGTCCCAGACTTCATCCCATAGTTCCAGATATTTCAATTCCTCCATCATGGTGATAATTCCCCTACCCGCACAACCAATGCCGGCTTCGGGGCCTCCCGCTTCAATGCAGTTAACCCCGCTAAAACCGAGAAATACAATATCCTGCAGGGAAATGCCATCCTGCTTGGTATGCAATTGTTGCAAGACCGTAGGGATTTTGCGCCCTACGAGGCATCTTGCGGAATCCGCCTTAGGATCGCACCCGATATGCAATATCTTAAGTCCTTGCATTGCCAATGCTGCAGAAATATTGGCAGCCACTGTCGATTTTCCGATTCCGCCTTTTCCATAGAACGCGATCCTCAAACAGTTTCTCTCTTTTTGTGCATTCATCTCAATTTCCTCACTATTCCGTAAAACTACAATATCTAGCCATTAAACGCTTGATACATCCCGCAAAAGAATAAGCCACTCGACGCAAAGAGCCTCTCAACCGATTGGTCAAGAGGCTAAAAATACTGATCAGCATTTGTTCAGCACTAATAATACCTCCTCCATCGCTCGTAGAGTATTGGCGTGTAGCATTCAGGCAGGTCTTCTGACTCTGGATCATCAATGTTTCATACCTTCCCAGTCTCAACCAGTGGTATAAATGAAACATTTCCCCATCACAGCGGCGGGACCATGCAGGAATTACACCTGCTTCCCTTTTAAACTGAAGTTCTCAAACTTCGGTACCTAAATTTCCTATGTATTTAGTTTTTAGTTATTTTGCCTACACTGTACCCAATTGCAAATTGCATTAGTCACTGGTGGCATCCCTTCTGCAATATGTATGTTTCTCCCCTTTCCTTATAAAAAAATAAAGAGACAACCTCTTATCACTAGTCATAAAGACAGCAATGTATCGATTGTCTCGGACGGCGCGTTCTCCTCCGCTTTCAAGTCGCATTCGCATTTTTGAAAGCAGATCCCGCTTGAACAAGGCATTTACCCTGCAGGTCAGTTTCCCTCGGGAAACCATTTTATGTACACATCCAAATATATAAAAGCCCTCCAAAATATGAAGGGCTGAATTAAATAATTCCTGCCACCCATTCATCGTGAGTAAAGCATATGAGCAATCAGGTCTCCTGACTTAGGTTCCTCGTTTATCACCTCCTTCCCAAGTTTCCTCAGTGGATGTGGCACAAACTCCCCGTTACAGTGGCGGGACCGCGCCGGATTTACACCAGCTTCCCTGTTATGATTTCTCGGCTAAGAAAAATCGCTTGCTCATCTATTAAATTTGCAAATTAAATGTATCACATAGGCAATACTTGGTCAAGTGCAGGAATAATTAACAGTGCCGCAAATATTATATTATATTTATTGAACTCATGAGCAAGTCCGCTATTCTTAATGACTTCCACGCTTTCCCGAATTGACGATAACTCTAAATGGCTCTTTTCACAATGCGTCATGACAGCTTTAATTCCCTGGCGATGGTACCAATAGCCGGATAACATTTGCTGTCTTTGTCAGCCCGGTCACAGAGGTACATATACACGGCCACCGCCCTGTGCGGCAGCTCAGAGGAATATAGCGAAGTAAAATATCCCATTAGTTACGATTTACCTTCCGCTTTCGCCTGCTTTTCGCCCAACAAATCTGAACTTATAGACTTCTCAACCATTGGTTGAGAAGTTAAATACGTTCTCTGTCCTTGAAGCCTCATCTTATATGCAAAGGCTTTTTTGCTCGGCAAAAATGCTTGCTGAACACCTAAGAAAAATAGTCTAATTCCGAACATAGCAAAAGCTACAACTAATTCTCAACCAAACTTATATATTTATAATGAACCTCTTTACCATCGGCAGATAGATATGTCCGTTAACATTGTTCTCAAACAGGTCATGGGAGGATTCTGCTATCAGAATATCCTTGTTTAACGATTCTCGGCAAAATTCCTGCAATGGCTTCGGTACACACAAACCCAATTTATGAATATCTATATCCTTACAAGCATTTAGTACTTGCAGATAGTCTTTTGCCTCATGGGGCAAGATGCATCCGCAGAGCAGACGGATGTCCGCCTCCCTGAATATCGTGGGTGGTTCTTTGATTTCCCCGCAGTCGTAGATGATAAAGTTGTAGTCTTTATCAAGTTCATTGGTAAAATAGCAGTCAACACCGCCGACAGGATAGGTTTCTCCGTCTTTTTCCGCATCATAGATATTTATGATCCAGTTCAAATGCCGGTTGGTATTGGCCTCCACATAGCAGGCGGAAGCCCCCCGCGCAATGAGCCAGGCCGCCAGGTTAAAGGCGGTGACGGTAACGCCGCTGCGCCGCTGTGTACCGGCAACGGCAAACTTCACATTTCGGGCGTCCCACCTGTATTTGACAATTTCTTTTGGTATCAAGGCTTCGAGAAGAGCGACATCCTGCATAAAGCTTTCCGGTGGCCTCTTATACCTTTGCCTACCATCCTCCGAGAGACACTCGGCAAGCTCATCCCTGATACCGTCCATGCTGTCGGCAGTCACAATATCCGTTACGCCGATATCCACCAGCCTGCCGATATAGGCGTCTGCATTTGCCATATCCGAAAGGATGGGGATGATTCTCATATTGAGCATCATTTGCATGGATTGGAGGGCAACGATGAAATCGCCAAGCTGTTCTTCTATGCAGGAAACATCCACAAGGAGATACTTGCAGCCTATATAGTTCCGCATGTCCTTTGAGGCAAAAAGCTTCAAGGAAAACCTGCCGATGAGCTTCTTTATTACAAGCTCCTGCCCTTCCATAAAGTCGGTCAGTCCGCTTTTCCCATTACTCGAAAGATACAGCAGCAACGCTCACACCTCCGTCATAGGGCTTGTTTTCCTGCTTTTTGAGATTTGCAGAAAAGAGCAGGATGATCCCGATTACCACAATCAGTATATAGATAAACAATTCAATCAATTTTTTTCGGTTATTCATTGTCTACCTCCGTATTAAAATACTCAACCAAAGTAAAGTGCTTGTTATGTCGATATAATCCAGAATGGGCCGCCCGCTTCGGCGCTTTTATGGGCTTCGTTCAGTATGATGGATAAGTCCCACTCCTGTTCGCTGCGCTTTTTGCTGGCCGGGTCCGCCACTAGGATTTTTCCCCCGGCGGTCACGCCCCTGAGTACGATGAAATGCCCGCTGGACGTAAAATGCCCCTTGCTCATCAGGGCGACCACCAGCTTACCGGAGGACAGTGCATCAACGATTTTTTGCGGTTCTTTTGCCGAGCAACCTTCCGCCTGCAAACCAAAGGCTTTCGCTGCGCCCGGAATAAGGGAATGGTAGGAACCGCCGCCGGGAGCCCAATACCCGTTATCATAAGACCATTTTGCCATTTCCACAGGGTCAACTGTTTTACCCGTCAGGCTGGATACTACCATAGCCATTGCGGTAGGGCCGCAGCCATAGCCGCCGATGTTGTCTGTCCCGTAAGGCATGTCTTTATATCGTTCATCTCCTTGGTTATAGTAGACCACCGGTGTGGCTCCATCGGTGAAGATCACGCTCTTATAGGATGTTACGCCGCTTTCATAATTCGTTGCCGCAAGGTACTGGTACATCCCGTAGTCGTTTTGCAGCCGCTCTACCTCAGTAATGGCCCGGCTATCGAAAAACTCACCCAAGAATTCCAGCGGGTGAGTAAGGATATAAACGAAGGCCGTCAGGATGAGAACTACACACAGAATGGGAGTAAGAATAATCATCAGCAGCTTTTTTCTTGCTTCTTCATCGGATGCAAGCTTTATGGCCGCCTGGGCAAGAAGCTTTGCCGTTGCCGGATCAACCATAAAATCAAATCACCTCCATTTAAAAGGCGCTCCTGTCAGGAGCGCCTTTACGGTTCATTGGGCTGTGTCGCTAGTGTTTATTAGAATCAGTTCGCACTTCAAAGGTATTGGGGTCAATCAAAATCACAGTCTTTCCCAGGGTGCGGGCAAAAGCAAGGATGTTGCCCGCGCCGCCGGGTTTGCCGTTCCATACCGCAAGCACATAATTACTTTGCTTAACCATGTATTCCTTTTTCTTTTTGATGCAATCCTTAGTGTAATGACGCTGTAAAAGGGTTTCCTTATCGCATCGTTCCACAATAGAAAAGTACCTGTCACGCTGCGCTATCGTCCATTTTGCCGCCTGATCCTCACAGGGAATAACGCACTCCAGGGTAATTTCGGGATAGTCTCTTTTGAGGTCAAGGACGATTTCTGCGGCAAACTGGCCGACACCTAAATCAACACCGCTGATGAAATGAGTAACTCCCAAAGCTTCAATCAAATAGACCGCCTGTTCCTTCAGTACCTGCTTCAACCGCAGGCAACCGGCGTTTTCTTCGTCGAACCCAAGGGGAAGGCTTTGAAGGCGGGGTCCCGCAAAGCAGCAGGCAGGCCTTATATTGGCTTCTTTAATAAGCATCGTCATTTTATACAACCACCTTTCTCATAATAATAAGGAATTAAGGCATATATTTTCTTACATTATATGGAATACATTTCCCTATGTCAATAGAAACATATGCTGTAATTCCGTATAATGAACCGATGTATTGTCTATAATCATATATACAAGGTGGTGAATTGTAATGTATGAGGATTTGTTTTACGAAAGATTAACTAGGCTCCGCACACAAAAAGGGGTTTCCGCAAGGGATATGAGCCTGTCTTTAGGTCAAAGCGAAAGCTATATCAATAAAATTGAGAACAAAAAGTCGTTGCCGTCCATGACAGGATTTTTTTATATCTGCGAATATCTGAATGTCCCTCCAAAGGATTTCTTTGATGACGAAGTAAGCTTTCCGACAAAATTAAATGACTTAATTGATGAGTTAAAGAAGCTAAACGATGGCCAGTTGGAGCATCTTCTGGCTATTATTAAGGACTTAAAGACAAAGTGAGAAAAGCAGGCTGCATGAGATATACAGCCTGCTTCTTTTTTTATCTTCCTCCAGCCTTACCCATATAGTCAAACTTGTATTCAGGTATCTCAAAATTGACGTGCAGACGCTTGGAACCGATCACAAATAAGGCGTGGCCTCGTTTCTTGCTTTCCAGCAATTCTTCCTCCGCTTCGGTAAGATTGTAAAGTTCCTTTGTTTCCTGCAAATTCTTTCCGTCCGTACCCATAATGATTTTGATACAGGGGATGTCCAGCAGGGCCTGCCCATACATCTTGATTTCAGGGGAAAGAAAATCCACGACACTGTGGGAGATGATGATTAGTCCTGCTTCATATTTTCTGGCCCGTTTTTCCACATTGCGCAAAAACACAAGGCTCTGCGGCACCTGGGGGTCGATCATCAGGTAGGCCTCATCGCAAATGAGCAGTACCCGCTCGCTTCTGTCTTTGGACATCTGCTCCCAGCACCAGGTCAACAGGTTGAAGTATTGCGTCCTTTTGATGTTTTCGCTTGTGTTTTGCAGGGAATGGGTGTCCAAACAAATGCAGCGGGAATGGGTTTCAACGGCGGTGTGTCCGTTCCATAAAAAACTGTCGCTGCCGTTGGCTACATCATAGAGCAACAAGGCCAGGTCACGATAGACGGGATTGTTGCTGTCCTTCTCCGCTTTTTCGGAAATCAACTTATGCAGATCGCTGAAGGTGGGAAACTGTGTGTTGGACAGGGTGGTTATATCCGTGTTCCAATAGATGCCGAAGCGGTTGTAAAGCTCGATGACGCTCTGTTTCAGGATGGCCTTCTGCATGTCCGTGAGACTGGGCAGGTAGAGATTGAAGAAGATTTCCAGATTCTTAACATGGAGCGCCATGTCCGACATGCCGTTGCCCTCGTCCCGGTACAGCTTACCGCCCTTTTCATCCGGCTCATCCTCGCTGTCCCTCGGCGCAGGCCGGATTTGCAGGGGATTGATTTTGCCGTTGGCTCCACCCCCCGCGTTAATCCAGTCGCCGTTCAAATTCAGGCACAGGTCCCGGTATTCCGATTCGGGGTCGATGAAAATCAGCTTGGTGCCTTTCATGTATTCGGCCAGGGCAATATGCTTGACGGCGGTGGACTTACCCACACCGGCAACACCCATGATGACCATATTGGAATTGGTGCGGTCATTGCCGCGCTTCCAGGTGTCTACTATGATCAATCCGCCGTTGTTGTCCTTCGCAAAATAGTACCCGGTGCCGTCATTGAAACCGGAGCTTGCAAAGGGAAATCCGCCCACAAAGGTGCTCATGGGGATAATCCTCTGCACAATGCTCTCCACAACCGGATTGGAGGGATAGGTCGGGGAAATGGTCTGCAAGCCCTCTTTTTGCAGGTTGGCAAGGGTTCTGACCTTGCATTTCATAACGTTGACGACACTCTCCACCCTTCGGCACCCCTTGACAAAGCTTTTTTCGTCATGGGCCACCGGCATGATGACAAGGCTCATCAACGCCACAGTTTCGCCGTTTTGGTCGATTTGGAGCATGATCCGCTCCCCGTCCTCTGCGGCTTTTTCGCTTCTCTGCCGGGTCAAGGGGTCTTTTGCGCCGTCGGCGGCAGCCCGGTTTTGAATAATGCTCTTGGATATGGCTGAAATCAATGCACTGTTGTCCACCGGCTGGATGCCGATGGAAACAAGGGTGCCCGGTATGTTGGTGATTTTACTCAGCCAGCCTGAATCCACCTTTTGCGGATAGCGGACAACGCCGTAAATCTTTCCCGTGTTTTCACCGATCACCAGGCTATTTCTCTTGATTTCAAGCCCCATCGGAGAAATGACGTTTAACAGGGCCTCATTAACCGGTACAAACTCGGTCTTTTTTCTTGAGATTCCTATCAAAATACAACACCTCCGCCTAAAATGGGAATGGAAGGCGTAAAGTCCGTGTCCTCCAGGTGCATGTAGGCGGGGTTGTTGATGAGGTTACAGAGCCGTACAATATTCTGCTGTTCCAGGATTTCGCTGCCTATCCCGCAGTCGTCGAGGTTTCCCACAAAATCCTTTGCCTTCACCAGCAACTCCTTTTCGGCGCCCTCGTCGGCTTTTTCCCAGAGAACGATGTAAAATTGTCGCTCCACCACCTCGCCGGACAGGGCAAAGGTGGTCATCTCCAGGATTTCCTGTTTGAGAAGTTCTTTTTGCTTGGGGTCGGAGGTGGCAAGCGCCGTCGACAGCTCGGAGATCAGGGGCGTAATGTCCACCGGACGGGATACGGCAAGAAATTTAAAGGGGTGCTGTATGCCGGACATATTCGCTGTAAGCTGCTTGACCAGTTGCTGTTTTTCGCCCTTGCTGAACAGGTCGATGGTGATGGGGTTTATTTTCAGATAACAGAGGACAAGCTGGTCTCTTGTGTAGAGATACTTGCCTTTGATGTCCTTGACGTTGACAAACTCATTGGCTGTCTTTTGCTGGCCGTCCGCTGCCGCAGCCTGTTTTTTCCTTGTGTCCGACAACCTGATGAAAAGAAAAGCGCCGCCCCCCAGGGCAGCGCACACCATAATCATAATGATTGGGAAAATCAAGCCATTTCCACCTCGCTTTCTTCGATTTCCTGAATGCCTTCGCCATCTACCGATTTAAATATGCTTCAATGCCCCAGGCGTAACCACCTCCAGATAAAAAAAGAGCTGCACCCGTTTAGGTACAGCCCCGAAAGCCCTGCTTATTATAGCTCCATTTCGTCTTCGTCCTCATCTTCGTCATTATAAAGAGCCTTCAAGAAGTCGTCACTGCTATTGTAAGATTTAACACTGACATAGTTCGCGTCCTCGACCTCTTGGACAGTATATAATTCCGGCTCCCTAAATCGTCGCATGTATTTTTCGATTTGTTCATCCGTAAGAGAAGCTTCTTCACCTGTTCCATCTTCACGGCAGATGATAAAAGTCCCCGCCACAATATCACCGTTATCCAGCTTGCGATTTCCTGGAAGCCTCAACAGCTTGCCTTCCTCATTGCAGTAGAAGAAGGTGTCTCTGTCAAGTTCGACATACTGTATATTTACGCCCACAATCTCCTGCAAGGACCGGAGATTGTTTTCAATTTCAGCAACATAAGGCGGCTTTTCAGGCTCTACAATCAAAACACGAAGTTTTTTTAGTTCCGTTTTGTTTTCCATAAAAATAAAAAACCTCCTTCCGTACTTATGGGTTAAGGGGCGCAAGGTGCCAATCGTCATAGAGTGAGCCGGAAATGCTTACATCATCCCTTATGCTGATTGAGAGCATACCGGCAGGGGTCCAGGCGTCCTGGATGTAGGTATCCACCGTGTATTGTCCGTTGGGATACCAAATCGGAAGAAAATGCACCCTGCGGTTGTAGGTGGAATACCTGTTTGTCTTAAACTGAAACTGCGCGGAGTATCCGTTTGCAGTCCGGTCCAGCAAGCGCCAGTAATCCTTGTAATGGAATTCAGGAAAATAGGCTGTCGCCGTCTGCGCACCCGTCACATGGGAGGACGGCGCGTTGGTTGTAAACTGTGCATTGACGGTGGTTTTTACTCCATAGCCCGATTTCATAGTGCTGCCGCTGGCGGTGGGCACTTTATCATCCGGCAAAAGGCTCATACTGCCGGAAAGGGATGCGAAATAGTTGTCTCTGAAAAAATCATACCAGCCGTGGTCCTCCCACCAGCCATGATCTTCCCAGCTTCCGTCCTCACCGCCAACCCACACCCAATGGGATATCCATACCCAATAGGGATGCCATTGCGCCCACCAGACACCCCAAGAGGCCGAGGTCTTCAATTCCCTTGGCGGAATACTGACTGTCGAAAAATCGTCGTTCCTGTCAGTTGCCACGGGATTCGGCGGCTCATTTTCGTCCAAGCGAATAATCTTTGCTTGTATCGAAGTCTGGCTTAATGTGCCTTTTGTACTGCTTACCGTAATAGTAATTTCATCTGGGCTGGAAGGCGTGTGCCATTTGCACCACACAAGCTGGCTTTCGCCTGCGGGTATAACGATATTGCTGACGGTGTACGTACTGCCCTTGATCCTGAAAGTCACTTTTGCGGGACTGTCGGGGTTGATTTCCCCTGAAGCATAGAGCGTGACCGGGGTGATGACATCGGTATCAACCCTGTATTCGTAATCATAGCTTGTCTCAGGAGCCGGGGTTGGGGGTTGTCCGGCAAACCGCACGATGCCCAGTCCGAGACAGGCGATAATGGTATCGTTAGACTGGTTTTGGCCCGTTGCGCCGGAATAGGCGGTAAAACCCAGGTCCGGGGTTTCCAGAAACATCGATAAAGGCAGGTTTTTGTGGGTCAAAGAGCCCATCTTGGAGCCCAGACTACCGCTTAGTAAATTGTCGTACATGGCGGCTTCCGTTGCGGTCATGGCTATTTTCAGCCCTTGAAAAGTAAAATAGGCAATCGGCTCTAAGAAGAGTTTGTATTCTCCGCTAATGAGGGACTGGTATTCAATCCCTGTAAGTTGAGAAACATAGCGGACAATAATTTCATCACAAAAATATGCTTTAATTGCGTCAATATTAACGCTACCATCCGTGCTAACAATTCTCGGCATTTCTATAGATGGATTTGCATACGTGTATGTGTTTGTTTCAAGCGACAATGATGTCCCATTTTGGTATTGGATTTTACTGATCTTTCCAAAATGATACTGTACTGTTGGCGTTATATTAGTGATGTCAATAGATACTGTTGCAGGCGAACCCGTATTCGCATTGACAACCGTTACACGAACCCCGTCATTACCGCCGTTCCAATAGTTTTCATCACTTCCTCCTCCAAGACCGCCGCCACCTCCATCAATATTTCCACTACCGCCCGTATCGGCACGAGCGACCATTGGCGAAAAGCAGAAAAGCAGCACAAGGCATAGTATGAAGGACATAATTCTTTTCAAATGAGCACCTCCAGTCAAAATAAAAAGGAGTATGGCTTTTTATACCATACTCCAACGATTTATTACGGCTATATTCAATCCATCTTACCAACTTTGTTTCCTGTTAGCTTGTCACCTTCGTTGCCAACTATTACACCCTTGCTGCCTCCGCCTTCATCTGTTACCCATCCAAAGCCGGGGATATATACCTTACCGTCCTTTTTGTCCCCACTTTTAGGTTCGCTGCTCTTTTTCTCCACAGTGGTCTGCTCTTTATCATAGACAGGCGGCGTATCGGGATTTTTCAGGGCACCTGCATCCTTGACCACTGGTTTTTCCGGTTCAGCCGGTTTTTGTGGGGTTGCTGCAATCGGTACTTCAACGTCCTGCTGCTTGCCGATATCGAGGACTACATTGCTTGATGTCTGGCTTTCCGTCCCGTTGGTGGGTGACGTAATATTGGGAACGGATACCCCGGCCTTGTCGTCGGTTTTTATATCATCCACTGTTACGTTATTGCTTATGTTATTTGCGATATTTGATTTATCCTTTTCACTGCTACCTCCGACAAAGGAGGAAACGGCGATGACCAGAACGACACATAGGGCGGCAAGTCCTGAAACCAACAGCCTCTTTTGGGTTTTGGCACTTAATTTGCTCATAAGATTAACCTCCTTCATAGGGTTTGTCTATAAAAATCGAAGTATATTTTCATACATATTATACCATTACCATTTAGGCCGCGTCTAGCGGCCATTAGTCCTATAATTTTCCCATCCTACGGGGTTAAAATGCACAATCCTTCTAGAATTTTGGTGTAAATCCTCCTTTCAGCTTCATGGTAATTTTTAAGGATGGAAGATGCCCCCATCCAAAGGATAGGGGCACTTCCACATCCACCGTCCCCGTCGCCGATAGCTGGGAGATGCCACCGGTGCTGGCCGGGGCAAGAGGCGCGTTCTGCATACTGACGGAAAGACTGGACAATGTGTATTCCACATCGGAGCCTGTGTATTTTACATATTTTGAGTTTTCATTTTTTACGCCCAAGGTGCTTTCCAGGCGGGAGTACACATCCCCGCTGTCCAGCTTAACCACCCAATCCGTCCCGCTCAAGGTATAGCCTCCGCTGTAGCCCTCGCGCAGTCCGTTGTAGGCGTCGTCCCAATTCTCGGTGGCAACGTCAATCACCGCGGACTGAACCGCGTCCCGCACACCGCTTGCTATGACCATCAGCCGCATATATTCAAAGACCGCGCAGGACAGGATAATCACGACAAGGACAATCGCCAGTGTCAAAGGGGCAGAATTGCCGGAGGTGTGCCGGAGAGTTTTCTTTATTCTTGCCATTATTTGTGATACACCTCCGATACGCCCGTTGCCTTCGCGGTCAGGGTAATGGGGAAGGAAGAAAAATCACCGAATAAACCGATATTAACCGTGGTGGTAAGTGTTACGGTAAATTCTTCGTTCAACTGAATGTTGCCGGTTTTCGACCAACTGATGGCCGGGTCCAGGCCGGTTTCATCTTTAAGCCGGTTGGCTCGTGCCGTGGTTTCGCTCCCCACGCGCCCGGCGATTTCAGCCGTGCGGCAAAGCTCCGCCGCAAAGGTGTCAAGCTGCTGTTTAGCAACAAACACCGGCGCAACCCTGACCACCAGAGCAAGTACCATCATTACCGCAAGGACCACCACGACCGCATCAATATATCCTTTTCCGCTTCTGGATTTAAGCACTTTTAGCATGGCTCCACCTCCCTAAAACAGCTTTCCAAAGGCGTTCATAATTTCATACCCAAGAACGCCGAGATACATCAGGAGAAAGCAGCCCAGCAAAAAGAAGGAATACTTCCGCACCTTGCCCGGCTGCTTCATGGCGATGAGCTTCAGCCGCTGCAATTCCAGCAGCTTAAAATCGTGGCTCAACATTTCAAAGTAGACTGCGCCGTTGTCGCCACGCTTGACGGAAATAAGCCCCCGAACCACATCGGACAGCATGGTGCTCCCGATTCTTGCCTCCAATCTTGTCAGCGCCGTTTCCTCATTGCCTGATTTCATGTCGGCGATGGTGATTTCAAGCTCCTGACGAAAGCTCTCCCCCGCATTCTTTTGATAGGAATTCAAAATGGACAGCACATCGCGGGAAACCTTTAGCTCCTGGGAAACGGTAGAAACGAACCTCGGCAGCTCATATTCAATCCTTTCACGTTTCTGTCTCACAATTTCGTCGGCCACCCGCTGCTCCCTGAAAAAGACCGCCACCGCCAGAAACAAAACGACAGGGCATAAAATCGGGAAGATGGGCAGCAACGGGAAAATCAAAAGCGCTATCAGCCCTGCCTTTACCCAGGCCCTGGTGATATAGGTTTCGGGAGTCAGCTTCATCCCCGCGGATTTCAAAGCGGCCTCCAGCTTGCGGCGCTTGTAGCCATCCAGTCTGATAAGCCCGGAAAACCTGGATGAAAGCTCAAAGACAACTGTTTCAAGGTTCATGGTCTGTTTTTTATCCTGCCTTGCCACCGTCAAGACCGCCTTTGTAGTTGCAAGGGTCGGCAGCTTCAATACGTCGGCAAGGACAAGATACGCCCCTGCCGCGAAGAACAGGACGAAGAAAAATAGAATGGCATACAAGGGTTTCACCTCATTTCAGAATTTTATTATCGCTTATATTCAACCGGCTTTGTCAGCCTGATCACCGCGGCCAGGGACACGAAGATCACTGCACCGCAGACTGCCAGGATCGCCTTGCCGAAGGACGTGTCAACCAGCGCGGAGTACCAGTCCTTGTTGAGAAAATAGATTAACGGTATGTTGCCGACCAGCAGCAGCGCCATCGTGATAAACTCCTTTAAGGGCTCATACATCATATAATCCAGCTCCGCCGATACCACCCGCACGTCTGACAGCTTTGAAATTATAGGGGTCAATGTGGTTTTCAAGGTTTTATCCTCCTGGCAGGCGGTCATGGCGTCCAGCCACTCATGGAACACATCGTTGTTCAGCCGGGGCTTCATGGCTTGAAGGGCCTGCTTCACATTGACGCTGATCAATTTGGTGTCGGCAAGAAAGCCCTGGAAAACATCCGCGACCGGCGGGTTCAAATAGCTGAGGTTTTCCTCCACCGCCGTGATGACGCTCTCATTTCGGATGTAGGAGGTGGTAATGATGGACAAGGCGGTTTCCAGCTCGGCGTTCATCTGCTTTTTATAGGAGTGAGACGTGAACAGGATGTACCAGAAAGGCAGCAGCGCCATCCCCGCCGCCGCCACGGGCACCATAAAGAAATTTTCCATCAGCAGGGAAACCAGTACGCCAACCACAAGCAGGAAAAAGGAAAGGACGCACAAAGCTCCAAATTTTGTGCTTTTGCCTGTGAGCGCCAGCACTTCTTTGGTTTCTTGGATGGTCTTACGAATGCCCCGTGCCTGCCTGGAAAATTTTGCTTCCTCAATCTGCTTTCCGATGGGTTTTTTCCGGCTTTGCAGCGGCCTGATGATGCTTTCGGCAAACTCAAAGGGGGAAAGCCTCAGAAGCAGGAAACTACCAGCGATCAGGCCGATGAACGCCAGCATAATGAGAAATGTCATGCAGCATCGTCTCCTTTCGTGATTTTGTTCAGAAGGCTCACCGGCATCCCGTTTTCCAGCAGCCTTTTCTGCAAGCTCTCGGACAGGGTGTTCACCCTCTGGAATTCCCCGCGGACGCTTACCTTGCCGCCCACCATCGCATTCTCCGCAACGTGATAGCGGAAAAGCGTATGAATCTTTCTTTCTCCGTCCGGCAAAATCTCACATTCTGTTATTTCCATGCACTTCCTTGAGCTGTCCTCCAGCTTTTTTACAAACAGGACAATGGGGAACGCCTCGGTGACAAGGTTATACAGCGTCCGATCGCCCAGGTCGTATTTTTGCGTGCAAAGCGTCACCATGCGGTAGTAGGTGGCATTGCAGCTATTGGCGTGGGTAGTGGTAATGACGGCGTGACCGGTCCGGGCCGCCTCCTGCGCCGCAAACGCTTCGGCTGATTTCATTTCGCCCACGCACACCACGTCGGGATTGCAGGTCAGGGCATACTCCAGCAGTTTTTCCTGGTCGATATTCTGCCTTTTCTCCTCGGAATACCGGGTGACGGTATGCACCACGTTATTGACCACATGGCCGTTTTCGTCCTCTTTAACCAGGTCGAATTCACGACAGCCGTTTTCAATCGTAAACACACGCTTATCATCGGGAATGGTGGACAAAAGCCAGCTCATTAGCGTGGTTTTTCCACTGCCCGTGGAACCGGTGACGCACATGGAAAGGCCGTACCGCAGGCAGATGCTTAAAAAGTCCAGCATTTCGGCGGTGGAGGTCCCATTGCGGATAAAGTCCTCCCGCGCCAGTTTCTGCGGGTTGACAATCCGGATGGAAGCCGCAACCCCCTTGCCATGGTCGGTCAGCGGGTTGCCCAGGACGGTGATGCGGATTTTGTTGCTCAAATGCCCTACGACAGCAGGCTGCGAATGGTCCAGAATCATACCGGATTTATGCAGAAGACGCCGCACCACATCAACGGCATGTTCGGGGCTGTTGAATTTTTCATCGGATGGAACCACTCTGCCGTCGGAATAGGTGATTTTTACGTCCTTCCAGGAATTGATGTTAATTTCCTCAATATTGGTGGCAAAAAGGTAGGGAGTCAAAAACGAAAACTCTGCCATTTCACTGTAGAGCCTTTCCACAAGCTCATCCGGCGTCAAGCCCTCCACACCCAGGCTGTAATCGGTCAGGTACTTGGAGATGTAGGCGATGATCTGCTGTTTTTGCTCCGCCGGATTACCCGCAATCACGGTGGCATACTTGCTGGAGATGTATTCCTGCACCTCCTGCAGCACCTCAGAAAACGGCTTTTGGTGCTTTGCCGTGTTGAAGAAAAGGCCGATGTTCTTAGCCATTTCCAAACACCCCCTCTGCAATTTCCCGGATAACGAACTCATACGCTTTTGCCTCTTTGCCGGAAAGACCGTCCAGCAGGGAAAGAGAATAAAACTGTTCCTCGATGGCATCCACATGGGGCAGTTTGTAGGAAACGCCACCGTAGGCGTTTTCGTACCCGCCCGAATCCTGCCGGGACTTTACATTGGACAGCACCCTGATGTGCTTCTCCGGTTTGAACCGGCGGTCGGCAATGAGGGGCAGGCTGGACATGAAGTAGGACACGCCTTTTAAATCACAGCTTCCCAGCCGCAGTACCGCGTCGGCCACCTCCAGGGCCGCCGTGGACAGGATGCTGTCGGTGAGACTGCTTGTGCAGTCCACCACCACACAGTCGGCAATATGGCGCAGCAGCACCAGCAGGTCCACCGCGCGTTCCTTCGCATATTCCGCGTAGGTAAAGACATTTTCTCCCGCCTTGTAGCCGAGAAAGCTGAGATACGAATTTTTGGCAGGGCATACAGAGTTTTTCAAGATAAGCTCCTGCGTTACGTTGGGTGCGGACAGCACTTCGCCGAGGGAGCCCTCCACCAGCTTCTTGGTTTTCAGCACAGTGGGCAGGGCGGGGCACACCGCGTCGCAAAAAACCACCGCCACATTTTTCCTGTTCAGGGACAACTCCCTTGCGATTTTCACAGCCGTTACGGTTTTGCCGCTGGACGGGCTGCCCCAGACCGCCAGAATCTGCTTTCCCTTATTTGGCATTGCTGTTATCCCCCTGGGCTGCGTTTTCTGCTTTTTCCGGCAGCGGGCTGCTTTCAATGATGCCGGCAACTGCGATTTTACCCGTTTCAAAGTACTGATCCTGCGCCGTTAAAAATTTATCCGCATTGGCCTTTGCCCCGCGATAGACAAGGGTTACCTGGAGGTTTCCGTTTTGCTCAAGTCCGGCCAGCACCTTGGCCTGGGCGGAATTTACCAGCATGGTCAGGGTGGCGGGGAGTTTCTTTTCCACGTCGCCGCTCTTGTCCCCACTCGCCTTGTATTCCTTGTCCACTCCCGTGCCCAGCGTGACCGCCAGCACCTTGACATACTTTAACTCCGGTGGTGTCACGATAATCCCCGTATTGCCGGAACTCGCGGAAATCAGGGATATGATGTCGCCCAGCTCCAGCTTGCCCGACAGTCCCGCCGCAAACGATTTGATGGTGATGGACATGGCCTGTTTTGTACCGTCAAGCCCGGTCAGGTATTCAAATTCGGCAAGGGGCGTCCCGGATAATTTGGTGGAAAGGATGTAATCCCCCTTTTGCAGATCGGCGGCGGCGTATTTGCCGATGGCCTCATTTTTGTTTTTCACCAGGTTGCTCGGCAGGTTGTATGCGCCAACCTGTACCGTTTCCAGCTTATTGGCGGTAATCACCTCGCCCTTTTTGACGGTATCCGTAATCCGCACGATTTCCGTTTGGGCGCGTACCGCGCTGCCCCAAAGCGGCGTCAGTCCAAAACAAATGATCAGGGAAAGGATGATGCAGCTCAGGCCGATCACGGTCCTGTTTTTGAAAATGCTTAATTTCATAATCGCAAGTCCTCCTGTTTTTTTTAGATTGCGGCGCTAAAGAGCAGCGCACCGTAAGAAAAGATACCCCCTGCACAGAAGAACGGTGCAAGGGGCAGGGTGACGGTATTCAGCTTTTTCGTTCCCCGATAAATGCAGATACCGAACCCGATGGCAAGGGAAAGGGTCAGTGCTGCAATACTTTGAAGGATACCGCCCCAAACACCCAAAACAAAGCCGCAGGCGGCCATCAGCTTGATGTCGCCGCCGCCTATTGAAAAACCTTCTCTTTTATAGGACAGGACTGCCGCAGTAAGATACGGCAGTCCTGTCACCACAAGCCCGGAAAAGGCGGTCGGCGGATTCATTTGTGGAATACCTGTTAGAAAGATAAGCAGCGGTATCCAATCGGGGATCTCACGCCTTCGGATATCCCAAACCGCCGCTGTAAGGAGCAAAGTCGAAAACAGCACGCCCTTCCATATCGGTCCGTTCATCATGGCTCCGTATATACACCTCCTGTCACTTTAAAATATACTTGTTCGCAAGCTTGCCACCGTCATCGGTAAGTTGGGGGGTAATTTCAATCAGCCCGTTTTCCCGCAGAAGGTGCATGTTGCGGCTGACAGCAGCTCTTGAAATACCAACGGCAGCAAGCCCATTGCGCACATCATCTCAACCTCCATTCATCCCCGTAACGGTACGGATATGTTTTCTGACTTTTCGCAAACCGGGTCATATTCTGCACCTGATCCACCACCGATAGATTGGTCTGGTCCTTGGTGGTCATCATCACGGAGCCGACAATTCCGGCCAGCACGCCGATGACAGTGAAGGTGACGCTTTGCGAAAGCAGCCATACAAAAGCAGAAACAACTCCCGCGCCCAGCGAACCAATCACCGATTGCAGGAGCTGCCTTTTTCCAAAACCGGGGAAAAGCTCGGCTTCAGCCTTTACCCCCATAGGGATATACAGCTTTTCATCCTCCATAAAACCCTCCTTTTCCAATAATCGTCATTATGCCGTTGCGTTACATAATGCGTCATGGGGTATAGTAATACAGCACCAGGTCCTTAATCTGCCAGATACACTCTGCCAGCACATAGAAAATGACGGTATTCTTCGCCCGCTTCGTATACTGCGTCTGTTCTTCCTCTGCACCGGAGAGCCTGATCATGCAGTAAATAAACCTTGCGACGGCACCCAGGCGGACAAGGATGATAATCGCCTTGGAAATGTCGTCCATAGTGACCAATATCCATCCACCGCCTTTACTTTGCTAATTTTTGCGCCATACCGACCAGCCTCACGGAATGGTACACATTGTTGATAACCCCGCCACCACCGCCGCCCGTCGTAATGAGGAAGTCCTGCAAGAAGCGCGGCGTCCGGATGGCAAGCATCATGCAGGCCAGGCCCCAAAAGACGTGCATGTTGAGCATCAGCCCCACGCCGAGCTTAGCGAGGACAATCTGCACCACCACGGCCAGCATGGACTGGAAAAACTTGTTGAGATACGCCTTGAAAACGCCTTTGTCGTTGTCCAGGAGTCCCACGCAGGCAAGGGGAACGCCCACCCGCAGGATAAAGATTTCAAGGCCCCGCATGAGAAACTGGAAGTACAGCATGAAATAGCAGATGATAAAAATCAGCCCGAAGATGGCTGTCACAAGCCCCATGGAGGAAATACCATTCACCCATGCCTGCCAGCCGTAATTCGTTGTTACCCCGATGGCGGTCAGCAGTTGGTTGGTCATATCCTCCACAATGTCTGCCATCCACTGATACAGAGTGGGAAAGCAGACGGCCACCGCCAGCGCCTTAAAAAAGTTGGTCAGCAAAGAAAGGGGTTCTTCGTCCGCGTCTCCGTCGCTCCAAAGTATATAGGTTTCAAAGCCTTTTTTAAGAAACTTCAATACGATGAGAGACACGCCGAAGCCGAACAGGATGTTAAAAAGCGTATCCGCGATATTGGAGCCGGACAAGGTGGTCATGTACTGCTCCGCATACAGGGTCATGGGCACAATCCCGGTCAAAAGGTCGTTAATATAGGCAATAGCTCCGTTTAACAGCGCGACGATAAGCAATACCAGGAGCACTTCCAAATTGGTTTCCCCTCCCTTTCGGGGGAATACCGCACAGCATAGCGCAGCACTCCCCTCTAGGATTTTACTTTACGAAGCGTCGCTGTCCGTTCCGTCCCCAGCCTGTTCGCCCTTTGCAAGTGCCTCATGGTAGGCGTCCAGTACCTCTTTTTCGATTTGCTCTCGCACCTCGGACCGGATGGGGAAGCAGATGTCGGAATATTTGCCGTCGGCATTTTGACGGCTCGGCAGGGACACAAACAGGCCGTTTTTGCCATCGATCACCCGCACGTTTTTCACGACGAAGCAGTCCTCGATCACAAGGTTGGATACGGCTTTCAGCTTGCCGCTGTCCTGAAAAATGTTCCTGATTTCAGCTTTAATCTTCATTTTCAAAATCCTCCGTAAAATAAAATAAGCAGGAGCAACGTGCCCCTGCGATCAGATACAATAATTCTACTGCTGGTAATCATCCATGATAGTTAAACATATCCTTGATGCGGTCCGTGATGGTGGGCAGCACCGTAGCATTTAAAATGAGATACAGGCCGCCAAGGATAAGGGCTCCCAAGACAATCGAAATTAAAACTTGGATAGCCGTGTCAAGGGCTCCCTGGCCGCTCCGGTTGGAAAGGGCGGCCTTCGCCCTGACAAGAGCCACCGCCGTTTTTACCTGTACCTTATTAATAAGGTTTTGCATAGAAAAATCCTCCTTCAATATGTTTGATAAAAGCAGTGTACGAAAACACTGCTTTTTCATATTTCTGCCTAGGCTACTTGTAGTAACCGATAATCAGGTTCAGGGTGGCCGAGCCGAGTACGGCACCGATACAGGACACAATGGCAACCACAATACGGTTGTTCCACTTTTTCGTGTCCATCTCGTCGGCGGCGCTGCGGCGGATGAAGAAATAGATGATTAGTAGGCCCGCCACCACTGGAGCCAGCACCATCAGCCAGGTGGTGACATCGCCGATCAGCTTTTCCGTCCCCGTGACAATCTTGCTGCCCTGAACGCCGTCAGCGGCGTAAGCCGGCACCGCCATCATTGCCGTTGCCGCTAAAACGACAGCGGAGGCCCGGACTTTCTTTAAAAGCCTTGCGGCCTTTTTGGTTGCGCTTTTCGGTTTCATAAAATCCTCCTTTCCTCAATCCATATCCGCTTCTCTGGCCACTGATTGGCCTTTACCCTCCGCGGCCTTTTGCTGGAGCTTGCGCAGGATGTCCTTCTGGTAGTAGACCCAGATATTCCACAGGGCGATTTCCTTGCCCACGTCGGTGATGACCGGGCGTTTCTGCTCCCGTTCCACCCGCAGTTTCCGGTTATGCTCCTTATCCCCCAGGCCCAGCATTTTGTTAAAATACCACTCCGACAGGTCGGGAGAAAACATGATGGCGGGATGGGTCCGGGACGTGACGATCTGGTAGGGACGGGAAACCCGCCGCACTTCGTCCACATTTAAAAGCTTGCGTTCAATCAAGCTGATGCTGTGGGAGCTTGACGGGGTGGTGTACTTCGCGTGATTGGCCGATAGCTGATAGCTGGAAACGGTGTAAGTGCCTAGCTTTTCGCTGATCTCCCGCAGGGTGTCCAGGTCATCAGCCTGTAGATAAACCCAGGTCTGGCAGTTGGCCTTGATGGTATCCGAGATGTTCTCATCGTACTTTTCTTTCAGTTGGGAGAAGGACTGAATAAACAGGTTGAACCGCATCCCGCGCCCACCGCCGACTGTGAGTTTGTTCGCAAAATCACTTATGGTGGTGAAATTTCCGAATTCGTCCAGCATGAAGTTGACCCGCTGCTTGAGCCGTCCACCTCTTGTATCTGCCAGATTCGCCAAAAGCTCATACTGCTGCGACACGATGAGGGAGGCTACAGGATAAAAGGTGGTCTTTTCGTCCGGCAATATGATGAACAATGTCTGCTTTTCCTGCCCGATGTCCTGCAATTCAAAGTCGCTGGTATGGGTGATGGAATAGATGGACCTTGAAGTGAACAATCTGAGGGTTGTCAAAGCGGAGGTGTAGAAGCTGCCCCTTGTCCTTGACGGCGCTACATCGGAAATGGAAAGCAGCGCCTTGGCGGGATGTGAGGGTGGAAGTTTTTTGACGTACTCTAAGAGGGGCATTTTGTTTCCGATCATCTTCACCATTTCGGCGATAAACCAGTAGACATTGGTGAGGTTCTGGTAATCGGGCCGGCGTTTGTTATCGCACACCACGCAGAGGATGGCAGCGGCAATGATGGAGCATTCGCCGTTTGTCCAGATTTTTTCGCCTTCCGGCTTGCCGACAAAGTTGTTGGTCAGATCCCAGGCCAGCATTTCCGCCCTGTCGGTGTCGTCATGGTTGACCGCATTGATAATAGGCTGCAACAGGTTGTAGCGCATACTTTTGGCGGGAGTTTTAAAATCCAGCACCAGCACCCGGTAGCCGAGTTTTTCGAGAAATTCCGCGGTGTAGTCGTACAACTCCGCTTTCGGGTCACTGACCACGATGGATTCCCCGGCCAATCCCAGGGTGCAGATGGACTGCACCACCAGGTTGCGGGTCTTGCCGCTGCGGGTGGCGCCGATACACAGCAGATGGCTGTCCTCGCCCACATAATAGATGTGCTCGTTATCGCCCTCCTTTTTCATGCCAATCACAACGCCGCCCTCGCGTAAAGCAAAGGCGGCGTTTTCAATGGGTTCCGGTTTTGGTTTAGGGATTGTCTTGGGATGAACTATCGTCCTCAACCTCCTTTTCCTTGTCCTTCTTGTTTTTCAGAAAGTCTATATTATCATAGCCGCCCTTGATAAGCGCCTTGATAACCTTGTTGTGGGGATTTAAGGCAAAGCTTGCAAAGGCTTTGTCCTTTTCGGCGTCTTTAAGCCATCTTGCCGAACCGTGTTGGTACTGTCCCACCGCAACGGGTGTTTTGATATCCGGGGTAATTTCCGTCAAATCCGACTGATAGGGCCGCAGGTTGGTGAGAAAGTACATCACCGCCAGAATCAGCATGAAGCCCTGCACGCAAAGATAAAGAAGAAGATGCTGTTTGCTTGAAAAAAGACTGGCAAGGCATTCACCGATGGGCAGCAGCTTCAATACCGTCATCTGCCTTGACAGCAGCCCATGAAGGGCGGTTGAGAAAAAGAGATTGACAAAACCGCCGGTCAAAAATATCAGGGCGCATATCATCAGTTTGGGTCTTGTTTTCATAGCGTCATCTCACAGTTCCAGTTCAAATTCGATCTCGTTGAAGGTTTCAAAACCCGTATCGTATTCCGCGTCATCAAGCTGCTTCAGGGCTTCCTGCCTTGCAATAAACTCCGGGTCGGTGACCAGTCCCTGCCGGACCAGCTCGTCTCCCACCAGGGAAGTGGAAAGTTCATCGGTAAAGCAGAGGTTTTCGCCCTCCGGCTCACCTCTGGCGACAACTGCTTCGGGCAGTATTTTTTCGGCATCCGCCTTTGACATCATAATGCCCTTGTTTTTATCGCCCACAATCTCATAGATGCCAAAAGCTATTTCACCACAGGTGATGATATTGCCCCATAGGTTAGCGTTGGGCCTGCTTTCCGGCATGGATTCCGCCTCCCTCCGCATACGGCATAAAGGCGACAATGCTCAGATAATCCTCGCCCAGCCGCAAAATCAAATCGTCCTGATGCTTTAACACCGTATCCACCGTACTTTCGGGGCAGTATTTCAGCAGATCCTCCACATACTGCCCAACCTCGAGACCGATGGGCTTTTTCAAGTACTGTTCGTCCGTCATATTCCACAGCCGTTTGTTCAAGTCGTTCTTATAGGCCAAAAACCGCGCTATAGCAATGGTCTGGTTTCTTTTGCTGCCCATGCTTCACCCTCCAATCTCCGCATCCATGTCCTGCCGGAATTCGCCTTCAAAGTCGAAATCATACTCCCTGCCTTTGAGTTCGGGCACAATGTCCTCGATTTTGTCAATCATCTGCCCGACGGAAATCATGTCGTCATTGGCAAGATTGTTGTCCAGTAGCGTCAGCTTTACCAGGTTAGAGTGAAGCACCATCAGTTCGGTTTCGGAAAACAGAGCCTTTTCGTCCACCAAGCTGCTTCGGACGGCAAAATCCTGTGTGGCGGCCTCCTTGTTGTAGAAAAACTGCCGCTGCACCGCCTGGTCGTTTTCGGGGCCTAGGCGGTATGTAGAAAACACATAGTCAAACAGATGGTGGAATTTGCAGGCCAGCACCACGCCGTTGTACTCGGCCAGCTTGTAGGAGCCGTTGGGGAGTTTTTCATTGGCGTCGGTGAAGGGGCGCTCGGAGCAAATACCAGCTCTGACCGCCGTGGTCCTCGCAGTATCGTTGATGAGGTTCAAAACCTTGTCCTTGACCGCTACAAAGGGATTTTTCTCTATGGTGTCGGCTTTGGTGTAAAAGGCAATAAGCTGCTTTTTATAGTAGATGTCGGCAAGGTAGTCGGAGGAATCGGAACGCTTCACCTCAAAGCCCCGCCTGGAAAGCTGCTCAAAAAACTGCTTGTAAAAATCAATCTTGCTGCGCATGGTCACACCTCCAATTCGTTTTCGGATTCCTGTTCAAGCTCCGATTCTTGAGCTGCATGTCAACAACAAGCTTTTCAAGCCTTTGGGTCATATTTTTTAAGTCCGTATAACCCAGCTTCTGCACCCTCCTGACAAACGCTCTAAAAAGCGGTTCGCTCAGTTCTTTCATGGCAAGTATCACTCCTTTCGCAATTGCTCTCACAGTTTTTCAGGTTTTTAGAAAAATAAAATACCCCGGCTTTTACGCCAGGGCATATTCTGTGGTGGTGAAGGCCAGGATCGGGGTATCGTCGTTAAGATAAAAGATGATCACCGGTTCATAATGGTGAGCCAAGGAACTTTGTTGACGTACTGACCATCCACTTTTGTCTCAATTGTCTAAAAATTTATCGTTCCAGTTCTTCTTCATTTGACTGATCAGTCGTTAGCTCTCTTTGCTCTGTTTTCTGCATGATGAAAGGTTGTATGGTATTGTAAAAAACTACCGCGTTATCAATCTGGCTTTTTGCTTCTTCCTGGCTGATTTGTATAAAATCATCATAGTCGCTTTTCTCTCTGAGCCTGCTGGCATCCCCAATCATGCTGGAGTAGGTGGAATCAAAAACACCGGTTTTAATATAGTCCTTTCGAAAATTTGCAATAACTGCAGAGTGTTTCTTAAAATCCATACCGTCGAGAATCAATAAGGCGCGAATGGTGTGGAACATGGATTATAAGCCCTGTTTATACAGGCTAAAAAATGACCAGCGCTAAAATCATGTTTTGCTGTTTCTAAATCCTCTTTAGCCTTTTGCAGCCTATACCGTGATAATTCTTCTTTACTATAATCAGTCATT
This sequence comes from uncultured Desulfosporosinus sp., assembly GCA_927405585.1. Taxonomy (GTDB): domain Bacteria; phylum Bacillota; class Desulfitobacteriia; order Desulfitobacteriales; family Desulfitobacteriaceae; genus Desulfosporosinus. The sequence goes on along the minus strand of CAKMJS010000016.1, from coordinate 29,479 downwards.
AACTACAACTCCCTCGTTTTGCACGTTTGCATAGAAAGGTAATACATTCTTCCAGTTTTGGAAATGATTATAGTCCTTTACTATTACGGATAGGACAACATCATAATTTAGTTCTAAATCATTACAGTATTTCCACAGCTCCTGTTCAAAAAGTTTAGTTGTATGATCATCGCCATTGACAAGGACCATGATATCAATGTCCGACCATTCTTCATAATCACCACGCGCATAGGAACCGTATAGTATAACTTTAACAAGTTTATCGCTTGCAATTTCTTTCGCTTTATTTGCCAATAGGGCAACTATTATATTGATAGTTGTTGGCGTGTGCATTTTTGAGTCCCCCATTTCTATCAAATCGAATACTTTCCAAAGCCCATATTAATCTATCTTCTTCAGTATAGAGCAACTCTTCCTCACCGTAAATTCTTTTAAGAAGCTTTCACTCAAGGCACCGGTTGTCAGCAGATCAACATGAACATCTCCGGATGAGATAGCTTTGTCGCCATCTTGACCAGTTCCTTCTTTCGCGTAGAAGATATTCTTACAATTATTATACATTGCCATGTTTTTACAGTAAAGATTTACCGTACAAAGTCCATGGCATAATTGAATTCCCAGCCAGATTGTTCCGGTTTCTGCACATCTTCTTTACCCAGAGTCTTTCTCCAAAAGTTTCTCAACATAATCGTTCTCCTCTATCTGTAAAAAGGTTTCCAGGATTTTCACGGTTACCGTTCCAGGCCCCTGTCCTTATGCTGCAAGTACCATTCCTTTTTTGCCGCTTTTGAAAGCTCGGTACTCATGGCTTTCTGCTTGTCGTCATATTCCATATCAAGGCTTACGATGTTCTGTTCCAGCATCATCAGGATTTCACAGATCATCTGCTCAGTATAGTAATGCTTCCTGGCCTCAGTGTGCTCCATATGGGACAATTCACGTTCCTTGTTCAGCATGGCTTTAATCACACCCAGCAGCTTGTTGGCAATCAGCTTTTCCGCTTCCTTGACTGCTTTTTGCCGGTGTTTTTCCGTATTCTCAGGGTCGGTGTTGTAGAGCATTGCCATGGCGCACTTGCTGTCCGCGTAATCGTCGATCAGGCTGCGGATATACTCGTTGCCGTTTTTCAGTTGGTCAACAAAGGCGTCCACCTCGGCTTTGACTTCTTCGGGCAGTAGCTTGTAATACAGGCGGCCTTTCTTCGGCATATTATCTTTCAGGTCGATCAGTTTGACAATCAGCGGGGATAAATCTGCGTCTCCGAGGATGCCGTCCAGGGATGCCGCGCCCAACTCGTCCGCGTCAATCCGTCCCACCAGCTCCTTTAACCGTTTGTATTCCTTCGGATGGGCCGCCCTAACGTACTCATCAAATTCAGATACCAATTCATCGGTGACGGCCTTGATGTCGCCTTTGGCTTTGTCCTTCGCCCTACAATACTGCTCGATCTTATCCGCAAAGGTTTCCTTGATGAGCTGTATGCGGATGCTGTCGGGGATTTTGGGGTGGACGTAGTTTTTCATCACTCTTTGGTTTTTGTCCCAAAAGACGACGTGGCTATGCGGATGGCTGCGCTCATTGTGGTGGGCGCATACCCAGGACAGGTTTTTTACGCTGATGCCGTTTTTCTGCGCCAGGGTTTGGATATGCCGCTCGATGTACTGCTCCCATGCCTTGTGGTCGTTCAGCCCCAATTCCGCGGCAGTTTTGGGAGCAAAGGAAATAATGCTGCGGAAGATGTTGACTTTTTTATATGACAGCTCCCGAACCTCTCTGGCAACCTCCTGCCAGGTCTGAAACTCCACCAACTCGCCGGGGGAAAGCTTGCCGAACAGCCCGTGCCGCATCCCCTCGTTTTTGGAGGCGCCGGGGCGGGTGGCGATATAGCCGATATGGGCGTAGTTGCATTTGGGGGTCTTCCTGTAATTGGGGTTTCTGAACCGCTGCTTATACATCAAAATCGACATATGCCGGGGTTCCTCCTTTGAGCTCGCTGACCGCCTTTTTCATTTCCTCGTCATCCAGAAAGGCTTTGAGGGCATCGCCGCTTTTCATGTTGGCGTAGGCCAGGGCACGCTTCCGGGCCAGGCGTTCGATTTTTTCAAAGGAGGAATAACGGTCGGTATCGATGAGGTCGGCAATTAGAGCAATATTGGCATAGTAGCCTGCCGCCGATATGATGGTCATGCGGTTGATCATCCCGGCCAGGCGATTGCCCAGCGCCTTGATGGACACGTCGATTTCCTGGTGGATAATAGCGGTGATGAGGTCGATGTTTTCCTCGTAGCTTTCAATCGCCAGGCCCTTTTCTATATACTTGCGGATTTGCTCGTTGCGGGAAATATGCTCCCGGTCCGCCTTTTTATCAATTTCATCGCACATATTTTTTGTAAGATAGATGGACGTGGTAATTTTTTCGACCTGTTGTTTGCTGGCTTTTGCCATAGGACACGCTCCTTTCCTTATTGTTCGTCAATCAAAGCTCCCATTCATCCTCCAGGTCGTCCGGTTCTATAAGATTAAACTCATCAAGATCTGATTCATCAAAATCCGAAATATCTGCATGAAAATCTGCTTTACCCTCCCCGAGCGCCTTATTGTTATCCAGACGAATAACATCGTAGCTTACATCCCTGGAGGGCTGCGGCATACCCTCCTTTTCGGCCATGGAGTGATATTGGCTATTGGCGACAATAATATGGTCCAATACGCTGATCTGGAGCGGCGCAAAAATGGATATCAGTCTTTCGGTGATATCCCTGTCTTGAATTGACGGAATCCGACTTCCCCCAGGATGATTGTGTGCCAGGAGGATGGACGTGCAATCGCAGTCAAGGGCTGCTTTCAAGATCATTCTCGGATAAACGGCTGCTTCTCCGATGCTTCCCTCGGAGAAGATCCTGGTCTCGATGATGTTGTTGCCGGTATCCAGAAAAGCAGCCATAAACTTCTCCCTATCCTTAATGCCGCCCAATAAGGATGCAAAGTATTCTCCCGCCACCTTAGAGGAATCAAGTACCAGCTTGTTTTCGTTCTCCTGTAGCTTGAGGAGCCGATAAATAGAGATAAATTCGTTCAGGACATGGATTTTTTCAAGCTGCTGTTTATTAGGGTCGATGGTATTGGGATGCTCCAGCACATTGAAGAGATTGTTTTCAGCCGCATATTTTTTCAACTTGCTTTCGGCAATTCCCGTAAGGCGAGTGATACCTTTTATGAAGCTGGAGGCGTGAGCCTCATCATAGTTATTCTTCACGGTTTTGCACTCCCTCCCGGCTTTTCAAGCTTTTGCAAATCAGGTACTGCTTCTTCTCCCATTCCAAACAGCACCATTCTGACCGCCTTCAGCTTTTCAAAAATATCTTCTGAAAAACCGAAAGTCTCAAGGTTTCTGAAAAACCCATTGGCTCCGTAATCTTGGAGGCCTCTGTTGATTTGTTCCGTGATATCCGAATCAACTTCAAAGAGCTTCTCTAAAAGCCGGGAAGCTCTTTCATAGACTTTTTGCTTGATTGCAGATTCTTGTTTCATCATCGTGAAAACTCCTTTGGTTTATTCGATTTTTACGCCATAGGCAAACAACACCGGCCTCATCCCCAGCCCGCCTGTTTCCACAGGCTTCATGCAATACTCCCAAATCTTCGGGTGCGTCACTTTCAGCCGTTGAAATCGGTTCGGCTCTTTCTCAAGATGGCAGCCAAAGCCGCAGAAGATGCAGCCGGTACGTTTGCATAGGGTTGTTTCCAGTAGGGGCGGGTCAAATAAAGAAAGCTGCCTGCTTTCTGGTACGACTTCACCGTAGCATTTAGCAATGGGCAGCTTTTCTATGACGATATACTGTAAAACATCCTGCTCCGTCCAGATGGAGATGGGGCGGGATTGGGGCCGCTTCAACTTGAAGGCGTTGCAGCCGTCTTTCAGATAATTCTGTTCCCGGCGTTTGCTCTCAGCCGCCATAATACCGAGAATGGGAAACACGCCGTTTTTCTTTTCAAACGATTTCAGCGGCGATTTCTTCATTACTCCGCAGCAGTCCGCGCTGATTTTGATTCCGCTGTCAATGAGATAATGCCACTTTTGCGGGAGCTTAAAGCTGGTTGGCCGTCCGCTGACGCAGATCCCGTTAATCACTTTATTGCGGATCGCCTCATTGTCCGGCGAACGCTGCAGCCGGTGGATATAGTCGGCATACTCCTTGGAGATAATGGGATAGCCGTATTTCTGCAAGACTTCCTTAAAAGGGACTTTAGGTTTCAACCATTCCACGTTGGGCATCTGCTTTACATGCTCCCGCACTTCGGGATACTCCAGGCCTGTATCACAAAACGCCGCCGTCATGGACGGATACAAGCGGCGGCAAATATCCAGGAGAACAGTGGAATCCTTGCCGCCGGAATAGCTTACATAGGTTCCGTAAAGGCCATAGTAATCCACCCACTCCCGGATTCTTTGCTCTGTTAATATTATCTTTGCTTCAAGCGGGAGACTCTGGCGCTGTACCAACTGCCAGCGTTCCATGAACACCGCCTTTCGCTTTAACAAAAAACTAACAATATATATAGGGTTTTAACAACGTTGCCGACACTGTCGGCAAGCCGTTTTGACGATTTGTTCAACAAATCTATTCCTGCCTTAACTGAAAAAAACGAGGGTCTTGCGACCTTCGTTTTTTTCGTTTCGGGCTTCCCCGAATGGGGAAGGAGTGTACCAATGAAAAGAAAATTTGTCAGGGCTCCAGTTCATCCTCCGATTCTTCCTCCGGCTCGTCCCGTGCCTCGCTTTCAAATTCGGCTTCCAGAATGGAAACCCGCATGACGTCCAGTTCCTTTGGGCTCTTGCCTTTGCGAATTTCCGTCAGATCCTGGTTGAAGTCTTTGAGGTGGGGCCGGTGGATGGCGCAGGCATAGCCCTGTTCGCCGTATTGGTCACAATATTTCGCGGCTGCCATCTGTCCGTAATTGGGCGCCCGCTTACCGTCCTTATCCCTTGTGTTGAAGTCATTGTCCAGGGCAAAGACGATTCTTTTGATTTCAGGGTGGTCCTTCAGGTATCTCTCCAGGGCACCGTCCCAGGTGCAGCCGAGGGATATGCGGTGATCCTGCTTCCAGTCCAGACCGTGCATCTTGGCAAGGGTGGCATGGCTCATCAGGTCAATCGGGCTTTCGGAAACGATGACGGTATCGCTTATGCCCTCCACATAGAAGGGATAGCTCTTGTCGGAATTCTCTTTATCCTGCTTAAAATCGCTTTCCGTTCGGGCCGCCCGCATGGAGCAGTATTTCGGGTTTTTGTCCCTGTCATAGCCTACAAACACGCAGTTGCCGTATTTCGCTTCCTGATAGATTTTTCGCTCGTTCATCAGCAGGGAGACAACCTCCGGTGCAATTCCCCGGATACTTACCAGATACCAATAGGCCCGTTTGAAATTGGCGGCCTTGTCGGGCAGGACAAGGGGACCTTTTTCTGCTTTTACGTAGGGGATACGCTCCCGGACATACGGCTCGTAGCTTTCGCCAATTAACTGTGCCACCGCTTCGGTAAAGGTTTTGCCGTCATACTTCATCACAAAATCAATGGCACCGCCCTTTGAATTAGAGGTCCAGTGGTAAAAGCGGTTGCTGTCCTTGAAGATGTAGAGACCGCCGGAATTTTGGGCATGGAAGGCTTTGCGCCCTCCCTGTTCCAGCTTGAAGCCGTACTGCTGGGCAAGCTCCACCAGGCTGACCCGGTTGGCCTGTTCGATCTGTTCCTCGGTGAAGCGAAGGGGTTTTGTTGCCGTTTGTGCCATAGGCTGCGTCACACCTCCAGTTCGTGATCAATCTCCCGCACATTTTCTGCAGGTTCAAGAGGGGCAGGAAGCACCCTGTCCAGCTTATATACGATAGCTTCCAGGGTTTTAAGCGCAGTTTTATCCAGGTCGCTCGATTGTCCGGCGGCAATGGCTAGGGTGTAAATCTGATTTAACTCTGTCCGATTAAAAAGCTCTGCCCGATTTTCAGGCAGAGCCAACAGGTATTCCAGCAGCCGTTTGTCTTCCGGCGCCATGCCGAAAATACCCTTGTGAAAGATATGATAGCTGATTTCATCGGTGCTGGTGACAGGTTCCCTGATGTTGTCTTTGGACAGCATGTAAACGGGAACCTTATGCTCTAGGGCGTCAAAAACGTCTCCGGGTGTGGTGAATACCATATCATCACTGGTGTAGCCGTAGCTGTGGAAGCGTTTCTTTACCATGGCGGCAATGTATTCGTCCAGGTTTCCGGCGGTGGTATTTAATATTCGTATCTGCCTTGCTTTGCACAGAACATCTTGCAGCTGCTGTTCATCACCTACCTCATAGCGCAGGGTTTCAATCTCACCGTAACGCTGGCCTATGCTGTACCAGTTAGTGTTGTACTCGTCGATGTCAAACTTGCGGATGTATCCGTTGTTGCTGTCGGGGTGCTTGAAAACCGCATCAACCGATTTTGCGTTGAAGCAGTTTTTCCGCACATCCTCGATATGCGTTTTGTAGTCCAGCTCAAAAACATGGCCGACGACAGCTTTGTCCTGCAAGGCTTCGATCTCTACCGCGAAGGCTTTAACGTTTTCGCTGGAATGATTGTAATAGTCCCAGGTGTTAAAGGCGTGGGTGTTTCGGATATAGACGTCCCGTTCTTCAAAACACCAGGTGCCGAACCCACGGGACAGCCACAGGAAACACCGGCTGCCGCGGCTGTCCTCCGCGGCTCTTTGCAGCCTTTCGACGTCAAACTCAAAATCGGACTGATAATGCTCAGTGTTGTGCTGCATGATTTTCCGCAGGGTGTCTATCACATCCACATTCTCAAATCTCATCATCGTACTCATCCTGTTCCTCCTGTTCCTCCTGTTCCTCTGAAAGCTCGGGATCATCTTCATAAAAACGACTGTATCCCTTTGAGCCATATTCACTAACGGCTTCTGCTTTCAAAAGGTCTTTGCCTTTCAGATAATCGAAGCAGGAGAGTATGATTTTCAGCTCATCCTCTGTTGCTTCCCGTTCTTCACCTTCACCGTAGGAAAAGGTATGGGACTGAATAAAGAAGTCTTTTCCGCCGTTGTCGCAGTGGCGCTCCGTAAAGTTGATGTAATCGTCTTTGTCATAAATCATCGTGTCATGGGGATTTCCAGGCATAAAAAAGGTTACGATCTGACTATCGTTGTTGTTCAGGGTGATTTCAGAAAATACAATTTTACTGTTATCTGCGGTAATCAAATCGTCTAACTTTGCTTTTTGGTACTCGCCGAATTCGTTATCATCTTTCCAGCGCCATACAATGTTCATACTGTCAGGTGTAATGCCCTTACTCTCCAGAAACAGGCATTGCTGTTGAATCTTTAAAAGCGAATTTCTGGCGTCAAGTGAATGTATCCACGGGCTTGAATAATGCTCAACTGCTTTCCCCTTGAACAGGATATATCCCTCATGGTCCTGCGTCATGTGTTCGACGCCGTGAAGAAACGGCTGTTTATATTCGCCGCTTATAACTTCCTCATACAGCTTGTTAAATGCCTCGATGCCTCTGTCATTCAAAAAACCGTTCACAGCCATTTCGGTAAGCTTTAAATGAGTTGGACAGAGCAGATTGCCGTCTTGCGTGTTGTGTATGATTGCGATTGCTTTATCGAAAATGCTTAGATTTGTTTCAGACATTATATTCCTCCTTCCTTTCATAAAGCTGGAACCTGACACTTGTTGCCATTAGTCCACCTCCAGTTCTTCTTCAATTTCGGTAGGGGGAAAGAGAGAACTAAATATGTTAGCCTAAATAATAAGAAGGCAGGAGTTCCATGAGGTATGGAGCACCTGCCTTTGATTTATCGCCTTTTTATCCCTTTTCCCCTATCTGCTACGGCCTTTCGCCAACTTTCCCGGCTAATACTTTATCTAATATTTTATTTATATCTTCTTGTTGGAGCGGTTTGAACAGTATCTCAAGCGGTGAGGCCGCCATAAAAGCATGTTGCAGTTGCTTATCGGATGCCGTTACAAAAACGATGTGACACGCTGTGTTGTCGTCCCGAATCCTTAAAGCGGTCTGAAGTCCGGTCAGCTTTTTCATAAAGTTGTCCAGAAAGAAAAGATCGAAAAAAAATTTATTTTCATCAAATTTCTCAATAATTTCTTCTCCACTCTCGAATTCATAAAGATTAAAGCGCGCTCCATTTTGTTCCTCATACTCATGGATCAGTAAATTTAGAAGTTTCCGCTGGATGGGCCTGTCGTCACATATAGCAATATTAAGCATTATATCCACTCCTCTCTAAAATGAATTAATTTTATTTATCAAACCGGCTATTTAGGGAATATTAATATACAGACATTTCCAAATTGCAATATGACTACAACATTATACCTTAAAATAGCGTATTATTGCAATTATGTTTTAGATAAAATGGTATAAAATATTGTTTTATCTAAAAATGGAGGAATCATAATGCCCCCCAGCAAAAGCAAGTCGTACAAAGCGGATGAAAAACAATTTCTAAGAAACATCGGGTTCAAAATCCAATTTTTTCGGAAACAACGAGGTCTCAGTCAAAATGAGCTTGCCGAAAAATCAGAATTAAGTTATACCACCATTAGCCACCTCGAAAGCACCTCTGTCTATGGTGTATCTATCATTTCTATATTTAGGATAGCGCAAGCTCTTGACGTTGATCCAAGCCAGCTTCTAACGTTCAAATAAGCGGTAAGTGTTCATTGAGGTGTATTTTGCAGATTCCAAAATTGCAGTATAAATTGAGCATAGATGGCGTTTACTACATAAATCAGAAGTTCTATTACATGGGAGACTGAGTTGTCTCCCATATTTTTATTATATAAATGAACGGTCGTCTCAACACATGTCCCACCTACATTTCCATTTCATCGGTAAGCTCATCATCCAAGCCGCAATCTAGCTCGTCCTTATCTTCATGTTCCTGAATTTCCTCCAGGATATCCTCCACGCTGGCGTTGTCCCAACGTTCTTGCAGAATTTCCACAATATCCTTGCACTCATCAGGTAGGTGCTCTTTGATACTGGCCTGCACGTCCCGAAAATCGCCCAGGAAACCCCAGCAGCTATCCACTTCCTCGGCATTTTCATACAACTTGAAGCCATAGCATTGGCCGGTAAGGTAGTAGTCATATTCCTTCACTTCACCGTCCAACAGCTTTTCAGCCTTTTTAATGGTTTCAGGCGTAACCTCTCCAAATTCCTCCTTTATCTTATCGTGGGGAGCATAAATCCACCCTAAAAGTCCGCTGTCCCAAGGGCAGCTAAATCCGGTCGTGTTTACCGTCAAGCCGCTATGGTCGTACATATAGACAGTCAGAATACAATATGCTTTTTCAGACAGTGTTTTCAAGTCCTGCCACTGCATTTGCTCAAGGATCACTTCGCTCAGTTCGAGCTCGCTGCCTTTTAACGGTGCGGAGAGGGTATATTCGGTATACCACTTCTTGAAAAAATCAGAGTAAGGATTAAGCTCCCATTCATGAGTGGACTTGTTATATTCCAACTTCAAACCATCCACATTGCCATTCTTAATATAAGAAATAACATCTTGATCCGGGATACTGTCCTGTACCAGCTTTTGAAAGAATTCTTCCGCACCATCGTAGTGATGTTCGTCGCCCAGCGTGTACCGCCTGTGGAAGCAAACCATTGTACCGAAATTCTCCCATTCTTCGCGCGGATTTGTCGGCTCGTCATCGGGTACAACAAACAGGGTGTAGGGCCTCTGTGTTGCCACCATCGGCATGGGTATCACATCCTTTCTAAGAGATATAGTTACAGATCTTTATTAACTTTGAATACAAAAAAGCCGCCCACATGGTAGCAGCTTAGTTCGTTGAAAAAATTTTATTTGATATTTATGGTATAATTAGTTAATCGCTTGTGGCACAACAGTAGGAAATTACGAAATTAATATAATTTCTATTCAGTCGATAGAGGTGAAGGTAAAGGTGAAAATGAAAAAACAATTATTATTATTAATTTTTGGAATCTTAGCAGTATTTCTTTTTGGTAGGGTGTGTTAATGATAGACCAATAAATAAAGGCAATGATAATATTAGCTCAAAAACTATTGCGATAGGAAAATATTTTGGAAAGCCATATAGTATAACTTCCTCGTTTTTGCCAATTCTTACTTTAAAAGACAATAATGAATTCAAATTTGAATTGGGAATTGGTATGTCTATCGAAGGTACTTATACAGTAGATAATAATAAGCTGGTTTTAACCTCTTCTGGAGGAGGTGAAAGTTACGTATTTGGTATTGCTGAGCACACATTAATAATTGAGCAGGAAATACCTTATGTAAAGGAAAATACTAAATTCGTACTTTTACAGTAGAAAAACCAAGCAAAAATTGTTACGCAATCTTCTTATTTAGTGCATTAATACAGTTCGGGAGAAGTTCAAAGGGACTCCCGTCCATGGTCGTCTCTGAATAAAGGGGCATAGTCCGCCGCCTAACGTTAGACGCCATTTCGGAGGTGGAAAGATGAATGTGTTAATTTTTGGTGGGACGGGTTTCGTCGGAAGAAATCTTATAGGGGAATTACTTAAGAATGGATATCAGGTATATGTTGTAACGAGAAATCCCCAAAAAACTGCCAGCAGCTTTGAAAATAAAGTTAAGGTAATAGAATGGGACAATGTTTCTCCTCTATCTTCGATTTATGAGCTACAGCAAACTGACGTAGTGATCAACTTAGCGGGTGAGTCAATCGGTAATCGTCGATGGATCAACTCAGTGAAAGATGAGATTTTAGCAAGTAGGATTAGAACTACTAGAGCAATTGTTACGGCTATCAATAATGGTACTATTCAGCCAAAAGTTCTAATTAACGCTTCAGCAGTTGGATATTATGGACCCCGTGAGGATGATGAGCTAACAGAGTCTGATGAAGTTGGTCAGGATTTCCTAGCTCAAGTTTGCCGAGATTGGGAAAAAGAAGCATACAAGGTTCTAGGCGAAGTTCTAAATAGACCATCATGGTTACCAGTTCCAGAGATTTTGTTGAAAATAGTATTAGGTCAAATGGCGGAGATGTTAATACATGGACAACGGGTTATTCCAAAGAAAATTCTCAGTGCTAATTTTGAATATAGGTTTTCAAAATTGAGGGCTGCTTTAGAGGATGCTCTGGAGAACCAGAACGGACAATAAAAGCAAAGCCTGGGAAAGCGGTTTAAGCATATTCCGCCTCCCAGGCTTCTTTATTACAAGCCTTCTCTGTCTCAGCCGCGGTTTTTTCTTCAAATATGACTTCCTCTTGTTTTTGAAACTCCTTAAACTCCAGCCTGGTATTGATCTCCGCCTGCCGCGCCGAATACTCGTTCAGGCGCTGTTCATACTCAAAGGGCTTTTGGACTTCCTTCCTGGCTTCTTCAAGCTGAGTTTGGGTATCCGCCAGCTTTTGCTCCATATTCATCAGCACCACCGGTATCTTTTCAACCACGTTTTCAAGCCTTGTGATACCGCAAAGGGATGAATCGCCAAGGGGTGTGCTGTAGGTGTTGTCGCCTTTTACCAACAGTTCCAGTTGTTTAAAGGCATTCAGGACAAGAAAGAGACGGAAGCTCCTGTATTCACCGACAGGCAAAGGTTCGCCGTTTATCGCAATGTCATGGAGCTTCATCATCAGCAGGAGCTGCTCTCCAGCCTTGACACGCTCATCATAGGTTTTGCCATCAATCACTGCCGAAAAGTCTTTCCCCTCGGTTTTCTCCCGCAATTCCATGTCTTTACGGATGCTCGCAATCTTCTTTTCACAATAGGCAATGGTATCGGGGTATTGATCCTTAATATTTCGTTCCAGGGTCAGACGTTCATTGTTCCAGTTGCCTTTTAACAGCTTCAGCCGTATAAGCTCGTTGTCCACTTCCATTTTTTCTGCCAGCAGAGGATTGGAGGTCGCAATCGCCTTGACCTCGGCAGCGGAAAGCACCGTTTCATCCATATCCTCACAGGAGCGGGAAATGCTCTTGCCCGTCATCACCTGTGAGATGTACTTCAATTTTTGCTCCTGAATCTGCCAGAGATAAGCATCAAACGTACCCTTCGTGACATACCGCAGGATTTTGACAACAGGGTTTTGATTGCCCTGGCGAAGTATCCTGCCGTCGCGCTGCTCGATATCCGATGGGCGCCACGGGCAGTCCAGGTGATGGACCGCAACCAGTTTGTCCTGTACGTTGGTTCCGGTGCCAAGCTTGCTTGTGCTGCCCAGCAGGATTCGGATTTCACCCATGCGCACCTTTTCAAATAGGTTTTCTCTTTGCTCGTCGGTTTTAGCGTCATGGACAAAGGCGATTTCATCGGTCGGAACACCTTTTTCCGTCAAACACCTTTTCATTTCATCGTAGACGTTAAACTGTCCGGGCTTTGGCGTACCGCTGTCGCAGAACACAAGCTGTGTCAGTCTTTGCTCAGAGCTTTCCTGCCAGATATCAAAGACGTTTCCAATGGCTATATTCAATTTGCTGTCCGGGTCATTAGGTGCATCTTCGTAGACCAGGCGGGGATCAATGGACATCAGTTTCGCTTCACCGGTGAGTTTGAGCATGTTATCTTCATCTGGCTCAACTTCACGGTTGCGGATTTTCTCCGCACGCTCCACAAAGCTTTCCATAATCATCTTCTGGAAGGGTGTAGCTTCGGTGGCAATAATGGTGGCCTTGCCGTCCTTGATTTCGGGAACAGGCAGGTTCAACATATCGGCGGTCTGGATATCCGCCACAAGCTGAAAGATGTTCATCAACTCCGGCAGGTTGTGGAATTTCGCGAAGCGATTCCGCATACGGTAGCCGGAGCCTTCCGGCGTGATTTCCAGAGACGATATCACTTCACCAAAGGTTGCCGCCCAGGAATCGAAATAGTTGAGTCCCAATCTTGCCAGCATCTGCGGCTGCAAATACCGCTGCAGGACGAACATTTCACTCATGCTGTTGGAGATAGGTGTGCCGGTAGCGAATACTACGCCTTTACCACTGCCCATTTCCTGCAAATACTGGCATTTCAAAAGCATATCCGTCGCCCGCTGGCTTGCAGACCGGCCAATGCCTGCCACATTGCGCATTTTAGTGTAGGTAAAGCAGTTCTTATAGGCATGGGCCTCGTCCACAAACATATAATCCACGCCAAGCTGCTCAAAATTCAAAAGGTCATCCTTCTTTCCCTCTGCCGCCAGCCTGTCGAGGCGGGCTTTAAGGTTGTTCTGAAAGATGACCATTTGCTTGATCGCCCAATTTTCTCCCTTTTCTTCTTTTATCTTTTTGATGATATAGGAAAGCTGGTTGATCTCGTTATTGATCTGCGCTTCCTGCCGTTCTTTGGAAATAGGTATTTTTTCAAACTGGGAATGGCCGATGATCACCGCATCATACTCACCCATAGCGATTTTGGAAACAAACTTGTTCCGGTTCTTCGCTTCAAAATCTTTTTTGGTGGTAACAAGGATGTTGGCCTGCGGGAAGAACCGGTAAAACTCCTTTGCCCACTGCTCAGTCAGGTGGTTGGGCACCACATAGACGGGTTTCTTGATGGCGTCAATATTTTTGAGATACATGCTCGCCGCAATCATCGCCGCCGTTTTCCCCGCACCCACAACATGACCGGCCAGTCCCGTACCGGAATAGATAACCCGTGCCGCAAAGTTCTTTTGATGGGGTCTTAGCTCCATTTCCTCGCTCATGCCGGGAAAGATAAGGTGGTTGCCGTCATAGACACGGGGGCGAATGGTATTGAATTTCTCATTGTATATTTTAAGCAGGATATCAGCTCTGTCCGTATCCTTAAACAGCCATGAGGCAAAGGCTTCCTTGATTTGAGTCTGCTTTGCCCGTGCAATCATGGTCTCATTGGCATTGACCACGTACCGCACCTGGCTTTTACCGTTATTGTCCACATAGGGGACCGGATCGCGCACCGTGGTGGGTTGGAGATTGAGGCAATCCTCGAAAATCTGATAAGCATTGACCCGTTTTGTGCCGTAGGTGTTGTTGACCTTGACGGAGGTGGGCTCCCTTGTCTTTCCGTTGATGCGCCAGGTGGTGGTGTATTCCATATAGTCAACCGTAATTGAGTCCCTTAGATAATCCGTAGTGCCAAAGGTCTCGTGCATGAAATGCTGGAAATATTCAATGGGTATCCAGGGACTTCCGATGCGGAAGTCAATCTCGGAGGGTTCCAGCCATTTGGGCTGCACCGCTTCAAGGGCCTGCACATTTCTCTCAAACAGTTCGGGATATTCTTCGGCCTTCTGTTTGGCATAGAGCAGCTTATCCCACACCTGTCCGCTCAGATATTCCTCATTCAGTTCCCAGCCTTCATAATAATTGCCGTAGTATTTCTGCGGATTGAGATAGGTGCGATCCCCAAGCTCATTGATAAGTTCATCTGCCGATTTGCCGGTCAACTTTTCCATATACGGCAAATCAACCTTCATTTTTTGGTTCAACGATATTTCAAGGGCTTCCTTGGCTGTTTCGGCATGGGTGGGACGGCGATAGGATTTGATGGTGGCCTTATGGAAAATGGGGGCCTTGTTCCATGATTTTTTATCCTTGCTCTGATCCTCAATGGAACGAAGCAGAGGGAACTGGTCGTCATCGGAGAATACGGCGATGTTGGCCTTGTCATTGATGGCCCCGCACTGTCTTACAAAGCGGTCATACACCCCGTTCAAGGTTTTCTGCGCCTGCTTCAATTCGTCAGGCGCGTAATCATGGGTCTGAATTCGGATGACTTCCAGCAGTGCCGTCCTGACTTCGCACAGTCCTTTGATGCGCTCGGCGCGTTTGCCGGTGTAGTCCTGCGGTATCAGCTTGTTACGCTCGCAGTAGTAAATCCGATCGTCCTGCACCACATAGGTATAATTTTTCGTCCCTTCGGGTGCGTCCAGCTCACCAGTGTTTCCATCTTCGGCCTCCTCAATTTCCTCAAAGGGCTGGTCTGCTTCGGCGTTAAAGGTGGCGTGCAGATTTCCTATGGCTATGTCAAGCTCCGCGTAAAGGTCCTGCCCTTCGGGAGCAATACAGGCCGTACCATCCTCACGCCCATACATATTCCTGCTAAACTGCATTTCACCCAATACCATCTCCGTATGGTCGATGAAATATTGGTTCATATTCATGTAATCGGGCTTTCTGGAATTGACGAACACCCAATCGGGCAGGAAATATTTATCTACGGTACGCTGAGACTCCAGCTTTTGAAAGAACAGGATGTCCGCCGTAGCCTCCGTCCCGGCAAGAGCCTTAAACACTGTGTTCGGTAGCCGGATGGCGCCGATCAGGTCGGCTCTGCGGGCAATGTATTCACGGACACTGGTATCTTTTTTATCCATCGTGCCTTTACTTGTGATAAAGCCGATGATGCCGCCGGGCTTTACAAGGTCAAGGGATTTGGCAATAAAATAATCATGGATCAGAAAATCCTCGTTATCATATCGCTTATCATAGAGCTTGATGTTGTTAAAGGGGATGTTCCCGATGGCAATGTCAAAGGAGTTGTCCTCAAAACGAGTGGTTTCAAAGCCCTGTACCTGGATATTCGCCGTTTGATAAAGCTGCCTTGCGATCCTGCCTGTGATGCTGTCCAATTCCACGCCATACAGGGGCGTTCCCTCATAGCTTTCGGGAAGCACGGAAAAAAAGTTTCCCGTTCCCATCGCGGGGTCAAGTATTTTCCTACCCTCTCCGCCTGTAAAGCCAAAGTTTTCAAAGGCATTGTAGATACGCCTGATTAGCTCCGGTTCTGTATAGTAGGCGGTGACAACCGAATTTAAGGCATCTGCGTATTCCTTTTCATCCAGCAGGTGCTTCAATTCGTGGTATTCCTTCTCCCAGCCGCTGGCCGTATCGGAAAAGGCATTGGCAAGGCCGCCCCAGCCCACATACCGGGCCAGGACAATCTGTTCATCGGTTGTGGCAAGCCGTTTTTCGCTTTCGATTTTGTTTAGTAGCTTGATTGCTTCCACATTGTTTTTGTACTTGGTTTTCACACCGTTTGGATAGAGGGCATAGTCCTCGGAATAACGGAAATTGGTTTTAACAGGGCGGGGTTTTGGAATAAGCTTTGCAACGGGCTCGGTTTCTGCCGAGGGTACAGTCTCAAATGTACGAGCGGGTGCGGGTTTTCCGATATACCGTCCCTGATCAATGAGCCTTTGAATGCCAATAGCTGCCCGAATCCATGTTATTTTGGTTTCGTGCTTTTCTCCTTTATCATCGGTCCAGTCAAATACGATTCCCTTGCTGTCATGGTTTTCAAAACCGATGCCATGCTTGCCGACGGTATGGCCGCCAATGCCGTATTCGTTCTTTAACATTTTTTCAAAGTCAGAGCCGGTGGGTTGGGTCATAGCAAATTTATAGATACGCTGTTTGCCTCCGGCGACTCGGCTGCCCTCCAGCAGCACATATTCAATAAGCTCTGCTTCTTTATCCTTCGGGATAGCTTCCATATCGAACAGGTTTATTTGCTGATTGGCAACAGGCTTAGGTACAAGGGGTTCTATTTCGTCAGACCTAGATATATCCTCAATTTGTGTAAAGTCAGTACTGCCGCGGATACTAGGGTCTTCCTCATAGCCTGGTTGCTTTTTCGCGGGCTGCGGGGGATAAAAGCCCGTCGCTTCAATATCCGGCTCGGCGTCTTCCTGTGCCGCTTCCATTTCCTCATACTCCGCAGCCAGTCTGGTAATGTCCACAAGCGGAGTGGCGAATTCAGCCATGTACTTTTTGATATCGGTGTCTTGCAGAGATTCATATTTTCCTGTGTTGTAGTCCACCCGTGCCACAACAAAGGTGCCGAAGATGGGCTGGCCGTCGATCATGCGGTTGATAGGCGTGGTTTCAAAGTCGGCATCATCGGCGCAGACGGCATCTATGCCGTCCCCGATTTCAATGGTGGTAATCAGACCGCCGACTTTTTCCTGTAAGGCATTGTTTCCTCTTGGGATGGCGGTGAGATAGGGCTCTATCTCCAGTTCTACCACCAGGACATTGATAAATGGCTGCTGTTCTTCTTTTTTTGTTTCTAAGGTCTGAGTCACGGGGAAAGCGTCGGTTTCGACCAGGATTTTTATCCTTTCAGCCAGCTCCGTCCAGGACAGCCCGACAACATAGTGGTCAATCAGGAATTCAACGCCGTTATCCTCTACAGCACAGGTGACAACGTGATCGTCAATCCGCGTTTCGCGTTCATCCAGGTCCCGGAAATAGTCGGTCATCAGATATTTATCTATTTCATTGTCATTGGCAAGCTCCGCCGCTATTTCACCATGCCAGCCTTTATATACGATTTGCATATTGCAAAGATAGCTGTCCACACAGGCATACAGCTCCTGCTCGCTCGATTCCTCTTTTTCATGGGCAATGGGAGAAACTTCCCCGTCTACGATGCGCATTTCATCAATCTCATCGGGGATATTAAAGTCGCCGATTCGGTCCGCGAGGCTTTCCTCCGAAATAGACACCGGATATTCGCCTTCGTCAATGAGCATTCTTATGATGTTGGCGATGGTATGCCAAGGTATGTGTGTATAGCCGTCCCCGAAGGAAAACGACATCCCGTCTGCGCCCCGGTGAGTGGTTTTTAGCAGCACGTCCGCCTGATATTCCGCATTGCCGTAGTCCTCGTAAATTTTGGATAGAGCGACCGCCTTGTCTTCAAGAGGCATGTCGGTTGCGAAAAGCGCCTGAATTTTTTCATACATTTCAAGAGGATAAAGATCGGTGCTTTTTAAAATGCCTTCGTAATATTCCCGTACCTGTTCGTCCGTATATTCTATATTTATATAGGAAGCTTTTAGCTCGGCCTGCTTCGTTGCCTCATCCTTGGAATTGCTGTATGCCTCATAGTCAAAGGCTTTAATCTGCCACAGCGCGATAGTGCCCTTTACTCTTGCTCCGCCGCCATATACGATGCTCTCGGCGACACTGTTACCCACTTTTTTACCCGTGGCTCTCTGATTGTTCAATTGGTCGATGTCTGCCAGCAGCTTGTGGATGGGGATGATAACCTCATAAACCGTCGAATCCGACATATTTCCAAGATCGCCAAAGTTTTTTGCCCGTTCAGGGGTATTGGCAAGGTAAACATACCCGCTTGTACTTTGATAGGACCGCCGCCTTGCTTCGCTGGTGGGCAGCAGACCTTCCTCCAAAATCGGAAGCTTTGAGCCTGTGGCATGATACATCACGGCATAGACAGGGAAATAGATATCGCTGTTTTTTTGCAGCCACTCTCTAACAACCGCCACTTTTTTCGGTGTGGGTACTCCTTCCTCAATGGGGATGGGGAGCACATTTTCCGTTAGCCTGTCGGCCCATCGCTCTTGCAAGCTCTGTGTTTTTTGCACAAAAAAAGAGCTGTCCGGCGGCGACTCCTGTTCGCTTTCGGGTGGCTCTGCATTTTGACTGTTTGGGGGCGGCGGGCTTACCTCACCTTGAATATGATCTCGTTCAGCACGATTTCCTCCGCTGCCGACCGCAGGCTGTTCAGGTGGCGGGTCTTCTCCATGATGTCCTCCGTTACCGGCATCGGTTCGGCCTCCAGCATCTGCTGGGTGATGTACTCGATTTTCTCCACCGCTTCCCTGTGGACCCGATGCATTTTCTCCATCAGTGTGCCATCCATTTTCAAAATCATAAACCGCTGCGGATGGTTTTCGTGCAGGTACTCCATCGCCATTCTGCCATACTTGCCCAGGGGCTGGTTGTCGTCCTCGCTGTTGTTGGAGATTTGAAGGTTCGGGAGCAGCACTCCATCCTTCTCTGTGTAGATCATCTCGATTTTGCTCATGCGTCATCCTCCTTTCCCGTTCAATGATTCTGATTGTCCGTTCCATTTCCCAAAGTATACCTTTGGAGATGTCGGTTACGGTGTGTCCGAGCCTTGCGATCAGCGGAATGCTGTCGAAATGGGCAATGGTCATCATCCCGTCGCCGGTATGGATTTCATCGTCCGCAAGGCTGCATCGCTTGCAGATAAAATAGGTTACGCTGTCTTTGACAATCTCCTGGATTTGACTGAGTAGTCCGTCCTGGGGTAATTGTGAAAACAGGTGGCCTTCAATATCAAAGTCAAAATCTTGCAGATAATCGTCCAGGCGCTCGGCAACCGATTCTTCCGCTAATTGGTTCAGGCACTCGGTAAAACCGGAGGATGTAAGATTGTGAGCATAGGAAAGGCGGCTGGTCAGCTCTGTTTTTATCTTATCATCAAGCTGCCAGTTTGTCGGAATGATCTCCCGGCCGTTCGTCTGAGAGATATCGAACAGGTGCTTGATGGTCAACCTGGCATTGTCATACTCACAGACCGCCAGTCCTGTCGCGCCTTTATCGATGTATCTGCCGAATTTGTTCCATATCGGTGTGGTGGCAAGCATGGTGACGTTTGGATTTTGCGCGTACACCAGCAGGGCGTTGTCAAAGCTGTATTTATAAAACCGTGCCGCAAAACCGAGATAATCCCGCCATGCGCCCTCGGTTCGGGTAATGTGGGGCGCTATAGTTTCATAGACCGTCCTCAGTCTTTCATCCTTTCTCAAAATTTCACCTCCTTGCGTTAACAGGCTCGATTTTCGCTATGTATCCCTTGGTGCGGGCTATGGTTGTCAAGTAGCCGCAGTGGTTGCAGACCAGCGCCAGCTCCCAATTTTCATTTCCTTTTTTGTCGTGGGAGCAGTCGGTGCCGTAGGATACCTTAAAGTCATTGCCTCCACACTTCGCACAAGTCAAGACATTTCTTGTCATTTAGGCGTCCCCTCTTTGACCTTGCTGGAAAAATACCATTCCAGGGCCTCGTCAACGATTTTTTCGATCTCACTCGCCTTTGTGTCTGCGGGAAAATACTTAGAATAGACCTTGTGCTTGATTTTGACAGGAGGCGGTGTGGTTGATTTCGGTTTTTTATTGACTTCACCCGAAAGGATCTGATAGGCGGTTTTCTCGTTCAGTTTACTGTTTTCGGAGTAGTTGCGGAGCATATCGGTCTTTTTCATATCAACTTTATACTCGTTCTCTGTCAAAACCTTATTAACCTCTACTTGTTCAGCTTCTGCAAGATAAGAGAGGTCAACTGCACAACGGATCGAAATTTCACTGTTATCCACACGTATTTTCAGGTCGTTGTCCAGTTTGTCAACTCTCAAAAGACGGGCAACTGTGTTTTTTGAAAGCCCATATTCCAGCCCGACTTTATCTCTGCTTGTCAACTTCTGCCCCACTGGGGCAGAAGTTTCGACTTCCTTGATTTCATGGGATTTTTCAAGCTTAATAAGCTCTGCAATAATATCGTTGCGCTTGCCCTGGGAGAACATTTTTGAATGTCGCAAAGCGAGTACCGCCGCCTTTTCAGACGGCAGCATGTCGGTAAAGGAGCGCTGCATGACATTGGTTTCAATGACATACATCCACGCTTCCTCGTCCGACAGGTTTTCCTTGATAATAAAGTCGCCTTCGTCAAGGCCTGCCAGTGTGCCGGCGTTCATGCGGTTGTGCCCCGCAAGCATTTCATATCTTCCGTTATCCTTGGTGCGGGCAATCATTGGGGTCAGGATGCCATAATTGCTGATGCTTGCAACCATATCGTCCAAACGCTCACCGCTGTACAGGCGAAAAGGATGATTGGAGTATGAGTCTACCTGAGAAAACTTCAAGCGGACCACACCGTTTTTTATATTGGTTGTTTGACTCTCCGGTTCCACTGCCATAAGCAGCTCGTCCATTGATTTAATCCGTTTCGGTGCAGGTCTATCCGGCATATCCACTCAACTCCTTTGCAAATTCCATATAGGCAAAGCCGGCTTTGGATTTTGGGTCGTATTCCATGATGCTCATTCCGCAGCGATTAGCTTCACCTACCCTGATGGAGCGGGGAATGGATGTTTTGAAAACTCTCATACCTCCACGATATGCTTCATTCACCTCTGCACTGATTTCCTTGTGCAAATTAGTCTGCATATCGCACATGGTCATAAGGATACCCTCAAATTCAATTTTAGGGTTAATCCTGCGTTTGATTTTAAGAATGGTCTTAGTTAAGTCTTGAAGTCCTATAGTGGCGTAAAACTCAGGGTTGATTGTAATAAGAACGCTGTCGGCTGCTGAAAGGGCGTTGATAGTCAGCGGGCCAAGGGAGGGATTTGTATCAATGAGAATATAGTCATAGTCTCCACACAAAGGCTCAAGGATGTTGAAAAGCAATTTTTCGCTCCCCATCTCCAACCGCAGGTTGGATTCGACAACCGACAGATGGATATCGTTGGGGATAAAGTCAAACTTCCCACGCCGGTAAACATACTCACTCTTAGGCGGCAGTTTTTCCTCATCCATTGCCATTGTCATTAAGTTTGCTATCGTTGTATGAATTTTCGGGGCATCTTCATTTTCATCTTCCAATACAAGAGAAGCCGTTAAGTTCGATTGGGGATCATAATCGACCGCCAAAACTCGATAGCCTAACTCGGCCAGAGTGTAGCTAAGATTGCGGACACTTGTTGTTTTGGATACACCACCTTTCTGATTTGCAACAGTAATTATTTTGCACATTTTTCACCTTTCCTCCTTATCGTTTAAAATTGCTGATTTTTGCCTTTGAAAAAGGCGTAAAAAAATAGGCATAAATCGGTGGAAACCCGCTTGTTTACTGGGTTCTACTGATTTATGCCTATTATAACTCACGCATTAGTGAGAATACTCTCTACCGTGCTAACGGGCCATTTTAGTTTGCCGGATGGTGTTGGCACTTCGCTTTGAGTGAGGTGGTTTGCAATACCTGAAGGGGTCTTTCCTTCAAGGAATAGCCGATAAATCACCCGAATGGTTACGGCTTCCGATTCCACAATCTTTGGCAAGCCATCCTTCCCCTTCTCGTAACCAAGGAACTGTCCATATGGCAGGCTGACCTTCCCGTCTGCAAAACGCTTTCTTTGACCCCAAGTAACATTTTCAGAGATGCTTCGGCTTTCCTCCTGCGCAAGGCTCGACATGATGGTAATCAGCAGTTCGCCCTTGCTGTCCATAGTATAGATGTTTTCTTTTTCAAAGTAGACCTCTACGCCTTTTTCCTTAAGCAGCCGGACGTTTGTTAGCGTATCGACTGTATTACGAGCAAACCGTGAAACCGACTTGGTGATAATCATATCGAGTTTGCCGTTTAAAGCATCGGCAATCATCCGGTTAAAGCCGCCTCGCCGTTTGGTGTTGGTGGCCGAAATGCCCTCATCCGTATAAACATCAATATACTCCCAGTTTTCATTTTCTTGAATATTGCGTGTGTAATAATCAACTTGGGCTTCATAACTTGAATGCTGTTCTTCGGTATCCGTCGAAACTCGGGCATAAGCAGCCACTCGTTTCTTGGCGGCCACCCCCAGCCGAAGTGGGGAAAATTGTGTGGTTGTTGCTGGAATAATAGTAACTGCTCTTGCTGCTCTCATTTGCTTTTCCTCCTTCTTTTAATTTCCCGTTCCCGTGCTTTCTGTCTTAACTCTTCGGTCCACCTTTCGTTACGTGGGCGATCTTGCCAAACGCGCTTGATGTGGTGTCCGTCATTAAAAACAAAAACCAGAGTGTTAAACTCCGGAATTATGATTTCTCGTATGATCTTTTTGAAAACCGTCTCATCAAACTGCAAAAGTCCTAAGACTTCGGTGGTTATTTCGAACAAGGTTTCTTCCGGGATTTGCTTTGTGTGACATACTGCTTTTCCCTCTTTAAGAAAGGTCGCACAGTTCCACGACACCCTGTCGTGAGTAATCTTGCGTTTGTAATTCTTGCCACAGTGCGGACAACTAATTACGCTCGAAAACGGGTAGCGTTGAGTTGTCGGACGTTTGGTAGCAGCTTTTTCCTTGTTCTGTTCATAGATCACTTGCGCCTGGCGAAAGATCTTCTCATTAATTATGGCTTCATGGGTACCTTCGACGTAATACATGGGGAGCTGACCACGATTCAACTTAAGGAGTTTAGTCAGGTGGTCCAATACATATTTCTTTTGCAAGAGGGCGTTTCCTGCGTATTTCTCATTCCGAATCATATCGATGATACGTCTGACTGACCATTGGCCTCCGAACCTTGTGGGTATGCCTTCACCTTGAAGCCTGCGGGCAATTGATGCTGTGCTTATGCCGTTAATGTAGTCACGGAAGATCGAGCGGACAATCTCTGCTTCCTTTGGGTCTATTTCCATTCTGCCATTCACGCTGCGATATCCGAACATAAATCGCCAATTAACAATCTCTCCATCCTCAAATTGCTTTCGTATCCGCCATTTGCAGTTTTCACTGACCGAACGGCTTTCCTCCTGTGCAAAAGAAGCGAGGATGGTGAGCATCAACTCGCCATCCCCGCTGAGAGTATTAATATTCTCCTTTTCAAAGAACACATCAACCTTGATCTCTTTCAATTCTCGTACCACTTCAAGCAAGGTCACAGTGTTTCGAGCAAATCGCGATATGGATTTTGTAATAACCATATCGATGAGTCCTACACGGCAATCCTCAAGAAGTTTTTGGAATTGTTCTCGGTCATCGCTTGTTCCGGTCGATGCTTCATCGGCATAAACGCCAACATATTGCCAGTCTCGACGCTTCTGGATATAGTCGCTGTAATAGCTGACCTGAGCAGAGAGCGAATGGAGCATGGCATCTTTGCTGGTGGATACTCTGGCGTAGGCGGCCACACGCTTTTTCTTTGGCAGCATCGGCTTTGTCGGCGACATTTTCTTGATGATTCGTTCCATAAAAACCCTCCTTTCAGTATCACATGTTAGCTCTGATACCTATATATAGCAAGTTATATCAAGGCCATATCACACCTAATAAAGGGCGGTATTTTTCAAGCATCATTTCACCTATTTTTATATAGTCTTGTTCAGTTATCAATCCTCTTTTGAGCATAGTTTTAGCAAGAGACAGTGTAATACGATAAGCCTTTTCACGGTCGAATTGCTCTGGTGTCATCCTTGATTCCTCACTTCCAACTGCGTCTGTTTCATGAACCGATCTTTAATATAACAAGCATGAGTGCAGTATTTTCGATTCTTGTTTCCATAGCTGTCAAACGGCTTTTTGCATCCCAAGCATTCTAAATGGTAGATTGACTTTTGAGAGACTAGGTCTATATGAGTGTTCCACCAAGCTATACGGCATTCATCTGAGCAGAATTTACGCGGCTTCTTACCAGGTTGCTGCTCAATATACTTACCGCAGTTTTTACAAAAGTTTAGGTCCTCTTTCTCGGTATCCACTTGTTCCGCTTTTAAAGTAGCGTTCATACCACCGAGGTTATTTCTTTGGGAGAATGATTTTATGGTATTTTCTGATATACCAAGGAAACCGGCAATTATCGAGTAGCTTTTTCCTTCACAACGCATCCGGCGTACCTGTTCCTTTTGAAATAAAGTCATAGTGGTCACTCCTTTGCAAAAAAAGTGAGACCTGTAGATGTTACTCTACAGGTCCCACAGTTTATCAGTTTTGCAGCTTTAAGGTTTTATATGAATTTGGGCGATGGCTGTTAATGACGCTGTTTAACTTCCAAAGATTGATGGTGTAATGTGTCCCGCTTTAGACGGATAAACTGACCAAATATCAATAACTGGTTTCCGTCAGTCAGTCAGTCAGTCAGTCAGTCCGTCCGTCATTCGTTACTGAGAAATAAGAAAAACAAGAGTAATAAACCAAGAGAGAACCTTCACTAAAGGGTTCTCTCTCTATATATAGTTAATATTAACAACAGACTATTTAGGTTTTGTTGGTAGTGAAATCAGATCAAAGAAAATCCTCATTCCTTCAGCCTCATATTTTACAACCATGGTGGCGACGGCAAGACTAATAAGAGCATTTTGCGTCATTCCAAACGCTGTAGCCATTTGGTCAAGCCCTTTTTTTACTGTTTCAGGTAGTTCAATCGATTGTCTGGGCACCTTTTTCCCTCCTCATTTTGGTGCAAGGGATGAGCACTTATGCATCAGCACAACATCAATCTACATCAGTTCGCGACTGTTCTAGTAACGATTAAACATAGGCGTTCTTATGTACTCGCTTTTTCCCGCAGAGGGTCAGGTTTTGCCCTGAAGGCCAGAATATCCGCCCTGGCCTCTTTCAACTTTTCATCGAAAACCTGTCTAAACCAAGCGCTCCGGTTTTTAGTCGGTGGATACTGATTAAACTTATCATGGACTTTACAGATGGCTTCAATCATCTCAAAATGGTCATATCCTTGGGTCCTCGCTAATTTCAAGGCCATCGGCAGGAGATCATAGAACCCAGTTTTTATGAAATAGTCTTCCAAGCCTGGTCGGTTCATGACAATTCCCCCTCGATCACACGTTTTACCATCCGGTCATCAATAATCCGGTGACCGTTCTGTGAACCGTAGAGGAGGCAATGGGTACATAACTTGTTAATGAGTCGGGCGGCACCGCTGGAGTAACGATAAATATCGTCGATCGCTTGGTCTGAAAAAATGTCGCTGGTTGCACCCGAATAGGCTAAGTGCTGTTTCATATAGGACTGTGCCTCTGCACGATCATAGTGTGACAGCTTGCATTGTAAATCGATACGTTGGCGAATTGCGGTGTAAGCCTGCAGGTGAAGACGATCCCATAGCTCGTTCTGACCGACAAGAATGAGTGCCATGGGGCTCTCGGCATCCATCTTCATATTAAGTAGAAAGCGAACTTCCTCCAGCATCTCTTTATCTAGCAAATGTGCTTCGTCCACGACGACAACTACCTGTAATTGATGAATTCCGCGCATCAATTCAATCTCCCGATGCAGTTGGCGTTTGGCATCGCCACGATAGAACTTCGACTCGTATCCAAGTTGCTCAAGCATTCCTTTGTAAAAGTGACGAGGTGTTAACTTAGAATCCGATAGGTATAAAATCCTATACTTCGCTGGATCAAGCGTTTTCGCAAACCGGCGAATCGTCGTCGTTTTTCCTGTCCCACAGTCGCCAGTGATGACGGCAAACAACTGACGCTCTGCTGCATATTCGAGCCTGCCGAGTGTTTCTTCCAGTATGCTCGATAGGTACAATTTATCGGTGGGAATATCCCTTGAGAAGGGCGTGTGACTCAGCCCGTAGAACGATTCATACATGCTTGTTTACCTCCTTCCGAACTGTTCGGTAGGAGACGGCAGGGGCTTGCCGTTCGTTTCGTTGCTTATTCTGCTCCTCGGCTGCACGAAGTAAACGCGATTCATCCGCTTTTTCTGGTTGCATGTGATCCGGCAACGCCGGACGCTTTCCAGACCATTCCCTGATGACTTGCTCACGAACCGTCCAAGGTGCATGACCCTCGTATTCGATGGTCAATTCTGTGATGTCAGCGGGATCGTACACGAGCTGAACCTTTCTTCCGATGAATAGTAGCCCTACCTCATATTTTTTTCCCATAAAGCTAATGCAACCGGACTTGTCCACTTTGCGCTCTTCGCTATGAAGGAAGGCATTCGTTAAGATTTCAGGTTCTACGAATCGCAGTGGTGAGCGATCACTCCGATACGCAATTTCGGGACTCGTCGTTTCTCCGAGTGCCGTGTGAGGCTTGTTTTGGTGGCATTCGCTAAGCCATGCTTGAAACCAGGTGTTAAGGCGATCCAATGTTTTCGGCTTTTCGAGCAGGACTTCATTGAGGAAGCTTTGAACCACACGGTTCAGACGCTCTACCTTCCCTTTAATATGTAAAGCTTTACATATTCGCGGCTATGTAAAGTAAATGAAAATGTAAAGTAAGTCGATGAAACCCTCATAAAATAAGAGGTTCTTTTGGATTCACTTTACATTTTCATTCCACTGTCACTTATTGAATGACTTCAGCCATTCAATAAGATCATGATTACTTTCCCACTGTGGCTTTGCATCAGGAGTTACATCAGTGTAGGCTTGCTCAATTGCTTCGCGTTTCTTCCGGGAATCGGCTCTCGCATAAATTTCTGTGGTCTGTACGGATACATGTCCAAGCATATCCCGAATATAGACAAGATTAACTCCTGATTGAAGTAAATGCATGCTTTTGCTATGTCTCATGCAATGGCAACTAAATTTTTTCGGTATTAGTGATGCATCCTCGAGTCTAGCCATAGTCACATATTTATCGAGTATATAACCGATTCCTGCACGGGTAAGTTTTTCCTTTCTGTTGTTAGAAAACAGCGGATACTGGTTAGCATAGGGAGCCTCCAGTTTATTCTCGATCATGTAGCAGTTGAGAATATCAACCTGCTTTTCCATTAGTGGAACTATACGGGCTTTATTGCCTTTTCCAATAAGCTTAATGGTACTCGGTTTGGAAAGACGAACCATTGCAGGTGTGAGATCTGCAATTTCCTGAACCCTTGCTCCCGTATCATACATCAGTGACAGAAGAGCCAAATCCCGTCTTCCTGATTTTGTGCGTTGATCCGGCATTGAGAGAAGAAGCTTTATTCCTTCAAGTGACGTATAGTTCAAGGTTCCACGCTCACCTTTTTTCACTGGAATAGAGAGTATCTTCTGCCATTCAAGCAGAAAATCCGGATATTCATACTGCAGATATTGAAAGAACGAATGGATGGCAGTTAGTCGGACATTCCTCGTTGGTATTGAACATTTCCTGCCAGTCTCAATCCAGCTAAGGAAGTCTGTAATGAGTTCTTTATTAATATCTTTTAGGTGAAGCCGTTCGATTGCTTTGCCTTTCTCATCCCTGACAAATGCAATAAAAAGCAGGAATGTGTCTCGGTAAGACGAAATAGTGTTTGGACTTACACCGCGTTCAACTGGAAGATACTTTATAAAGAAGCTGGTCAGATAATAAGCGAAATCCGTTGGTTTCATGGCTGCTTCACCTCTGGAAAGATGAAAGCGCATATCTGGTTTACATCATTCATAAGCTTTGGGTACATATCTGCTGTCAGCCTAACATAATTATCTGTAGCTGCAAGTGATTTATGTCCAAGGTATTTTGATAACAACGGAAGGCAGTAATAAAGATCCAATCCATGCTCGGCCATATTTGCCAGTGAGTGGACACTGAACGAATGCCTGAAATCATGAACACGAGGGCCATGTCCCTTTCCTCCATGTGATATCTTGGCATAATACAGCATTTTCCGAAACTTTTTATAGATAGTGTTAGATGAGCATTTCTCACCATTATTTTTCACAAAGAAGTAATCCTGGTTGTTCGCATTACTGCGACAATAGTCATAGTAATGTATTAGTACATTTTTTAATGACTCTGAAAGTGGCAATTGACGCTCCTCTCCGTTTTTCGTTTCATGAATGATAATGAAGCCCTCCGTCAGGTTAACATCTTCACATTTCAAGGAAAGAGCTTCATTTACACGCAGTCCACTTCCGTATAAAAGCCTAAATAACGCGGGGCAGACATGATAAAGCGACTGGTAGTTGCTGTTATATTCCATGTTATCGCATGCTTCAAAGAAACGCTGGAGTTCTTCATCCGTAAAGATATAGGGTTTAAACGTTGTTGTATATCGTCTTGGCAATCGGGGGACATAAGACGGATACCCAATTCCATTCAGATAGATGGCTAAATTCCTTATGTCATCAACCCTTTTATACCATGTAACATCAGTTTCATTGGAACGTCGTTCACTCCATTTGCGTAATATTTCTTCACTTAGACCCAGTGATTCATACGCCTGTTCACAAAGAAACCTGTCCAGATTGCCAAAAACATACGTATATTGAAACTTGTATCCAAGACTGCGTTTGAAATCCACATAAGATTGTATGAGAGAGGCCATGCTGCTCCTGAAATCATCCATTGCAGAAGCCCCCTTTCTGATAGTAGCTGTTATTTACGTGAGGGACTTCAAGGGCACACTGGCGCAGCGAACCCATATCAATTCGTATGTATGTTTTGGTGGATTCTGTGCTGGTATGACCAAGCACTTCTGATATGACAGGAAGAGGTGTTTTATTCTCAAGAAGGAATCCTGCGAGGCTATGACGCAATGCATGTGGGCCATGTTTTTTAGCATTTACATTGGCTATTCCTGCAAGGCGCATGTAGTAACAGACAATGCTATGCAATGTGGGCTCCTGAAGCTTACGGAAACCATGATTCGCATGCAGGAACACATAAGGTAGATCTGATACTGGGCGTCCATATTAACATAGTCAATGATGGAATTTCCGACTTCGGTAAGAAGTGGGAGATCGACCCGTTTTTTTGTTTTTTCCTGAATAAGGACAATAAGGTTCTGTGACCAAAGCAAATTTTCAAACGTCAAACCACAGATATCTGATGAACGGGGATCATAGCAAGTGCAAAAAATGGCATCATAAATGACGGCCATTCGGATTCTTTGATACCGCAACCGCGTAACAGGTCGGCAGTTGCCCAGATGTTTGATTCGTATTGGAGTATGTTCATTTAGATTAAATCCTCTCTTCTTCTATTTTCTATACCAAAGGAGATTGTAATAATT
>CAKMJS010000015.1 GCA_927405585.1 uncultured Desulfosporosinus sp. | reverse complement strand
TCAATGGTTTGGTTCATCCCATACCTCCAACATTTCATTGTCAATTTCCTCAGAGATTAACAAAACGTCATCGTTATTTTTGTGCATAAGTTCCAATGCCTCCGCCCAGCCTTGACGAGGGGTACTCACCGGTTTTATGATAATACAATTGTCTTCGACCACCAATTCCACTTTCGAATCAATGCCGCATTGCTTTAAAACTGCATGTGGAATCCGAATTCCTTTAGAATTACCAATTTTAATAATGTCCATTTCCATTGTAATTCCCCCCTTTTTGTTATTACATTGTATTTACATATTAGCACTTATATGATGTTTACACAAGATGTTGATTCAATTTTTAGGGATATCAGGCATCAGCAATGAACCGACCACCTGGCAATGCTTGAATATGTCCTTCAAGTTCCATAATTGTGAGAAGTTCAAGCAGTTTAAGTTGATTAATCCCGGTCGCTCGTTCTATATCTTCGATTGTTTTCTTGGCGTTAGTCAGGCAATCTTTAATCTTCTTTTCATCCCCTGTTAATTCAGGTAGCATAGTCTTGGCAGGGTTCACTTCAATTTCTAGAGTATGGTACGCAGTGTCGATCAATTGCTTAGGATATAAGTACACAGTCGCCCCGTTTACAATGAGCTGGTTACAGCCGATACCACTTGGAGAATAAATATCATGGGGTGGTACAAACAACTCTTTGCCCTGTTCCTTGGCCAACTTAGCTGTGATTAGGGCACCACTCTTTTGGCCTGCTTCTGCAATCAACACTTTACAACAAAGCCCTGCTATGATAGCGTTTCGCTCAGGGAAATACTCTAGGCGCGGCAGCGTATCAGGAGGGTATTCTGACATGACAACCCCCGTTTCTATAATTGCTTGCATCAACTCCTGATGCTCTTTGGGGTAGCATTGATCCAAGCCATGAGCAACGACAGCCATCGTGTAACCATTAGCCTTAAGGCATGCTATGTGGGCATAGCCATCAATCCCCTTGGCCATTCCACTGATGACTGGGATGCTGTGAGCTGCCAGATAATCAGCCGCCTCTAAAGCCACCTGTTTTCCGTAGCTGCTACAACGGCGAGCTCCGACCACCGCCACTCCTGCCTTGCTATCTCTAAGCTTGCCTTTGTAATATAAGTTTTAAATGGTAGTGATTATCCATGATTACATACCCTAGTAGATCAAAAACTCCATCGTCGTTGGCATGGTCTAAATACGTCAAGAAAAATTCTTTATCTTGGTCTGCTCTAAATATGTACTCTCGGTTGTTTCCTCTCTTAATGACATGGAATATCCCCTTAAATTCCACTCTTGGTCTTCTACCCATTACAACCCCCGCCAACTATTTAGCGCTAAACGAAATTCAGGCACCTACTGAAATATTGTATTCGACATACACTACCGTTTTCCTACTGATAAAACACTTATTTCAATAAAATACATATTTTTACTGAAAAAGACACCACTAGAGCTCAGAGGTTACAATGTAAATAACCTCCTGATATATCAAGAGGTCCTTTGTCATCTGCTCTCATCATGAGTACTATGGCTAGTTGAACGAATCGCAACGCTTACTGCGAATACCTTACCACAATAAACTCTAACCCATATTAAAGTCGATTTATTTGTGAATGATCGAACATGGACGCAGCGTAATTGCAAGAAAATAAATGTGTATAAGTAACCTTAACCTTCACGATTTCGTCCGATAAATAGAGTTCCGTAAAGTGTGCCCCGCGTTCAGATCGTTTCATAGATAGCTCCGCCCCTGTCCGTGACCGTGAACGTTTTCACATAATCCTAGTGGCATTAGAACGCTGGTCGTAATTGATGCTTACGTACAAGTAATTCTAATATATGAAGTCGATGAACTGAATGCGAATGTATGGATTGATGGCATTAACCACAAGCGTCAAAATATCTACTGGAAAAAATGAGACCTCCCTTAGGGGAGGTCTCTCTCATACGTGAGTGCCTTAAATCTGACTATTGCGTCCTATAATGAGCATTACGTGAAGTAAGAGTTATATACTTAACGCACCGACCTACAACATCGAACCCAGCTTTTCACAAGCTCAACAATAACTTGATAAGTTGGTGTCAGGCACCGAGGTCTCTCCACCGGAGGTCTCTCCACCGGAGGTCCTCGAGGTCTTAGCGAGCTTGAATTAATCCGAACCCGTAAACGCTATCTCTGCCTTGTGTGCCTAAATCAATTACTCTCTGGTCTGGTGGTATGTTATCCAGTAGATCACGAATCCCGATGTTGTTTAGATTGGGATTAGCCTGTTTTAACAATGCTAAATCACCAGCTACCATTGGGGTAGCCATTGATGTACCACTCATCGTAGCATATCCATTCTTTAAGTATGTGCTTTTAATATTTACTCCTGGAGCACTCACTTCAACCTCAAGGCCTGTTGACGAGAAATAGGCACGTGAATTATTAATATCAGTTGCCGCTACGGCGATCACAGAGCTTAATTTAGCTGGATACCCTACATTATTAATAGTAGTGTCCGCAACTCCTTCATTACCTGCTGCCGCTACAAGCAAAATCCCATTGTCATATGCCTTTTGAGCCACTTGGTCTAATGCTAGTGAATAACTTGGCGAGCCCAGACTCATATTGATTATGTCCATGTGATTGGTAATTGCCCAATCAATCCCTGCCACCACATTAGATACACTACCTGATCCCCTTCTATCAAGAACTTTGACTGCGTAGAGCTCTGCCGCAGGAGCTACACCTACTACCCCTTCAGTATTGTTCTTTGCTGCTATAATTCCTGCCACATGTGTACCATGTCCATTATCGTCAGCATAGGAAGTGCCTATAAGCGATACTCCGCCAACGACTGTTAAATCGGGATGTGATGCAATACCAGTATCAATAACGGCAACTTTTATACCTGCCCCTGTAGTATGACTCCAAGCATTCGGAGCATTTATTTGACGAACACCCCATTCGATGGTTTGAGCAGGTGGCGGTGCTGTAACTCTGCCACTTGTTGTAGTTCTACCACTCGCTGTGACTTCAAAATCCGGCTCTACTTTGATGACACCCGGCGCACGTGCCAAGGTGTCGATTGAATTCTCCGGTATGGTAACTGCAAGGACATTTACATGCTTAAATTCTTTGGATACGGTACCTTTTGCCTTAAGAATAATATCCTGGTTTACCTTACCATCGGCGAAAATGACAATCATTTTTTTGGGTTGAGTAGAGTTAGCTGCATAAGCGTTGGGAGTCATGACTGTTGGCATAATAAGTAGTCCTATACATATACTGACAATTAGTTTTTTCATTGAATGTGCCTCCTAAAATTAATGTTTTTTAGGGAGCCGGTTACACTACTTGCTCCACATAGTCTAAGTGTCCAAATAAAGACTATGTTTCATTGCACTCCAAAAAATTCCTATATACAGTTGTGAAGTATTAATGTCACTCCTCTCAAATGCCCATAGAATAAGTCTACCTAGACATATAGATATATGTTACTGTAAAGAACTCTAATAATCAAAGAAAACCTTTCTCTTTATTCCGACAATACTTGAGACATTACCCACGTCAGCACAAGACCTTTTGTCATTCTCTCGCATAATTGACGCTTACGTACAATCGAAACAATAAGTGGATAAGTTGGTGTCAGGCACCGGAGGCCTAATAGCTATTTCTTGTCCAGTCTTTAATATCTCTGCGACAAGTCCAGAAGGTTCAGTGAGGTCACTTATTGTAAAAGCTAGGGGTTGTAAATCTAATCCGCAATCCGCTGCCTGTAAAAACAAGAACCTAAACCTTTCAATAGGCTCCATCCCAATAAAATCGTCTGAAAAGACCGCCAAATCAATGTCACTATCGCTAGAAAACTGTCCTTTGGCATATGAACCGAAAAGTATAACCTTATCAATTTTTATCTGATCACCAACCCTTTGCAGATAATCAGATATTATTTCTTGAATTGACTGAGGGACTGAAGCCATACAAACACCTCCTCAGTCTTATTAAGCACTTCTTTTGCCCTTGTTTCAGTAATATTTGAGGAAAGTTGTCGTTTATAATCAGGATATCTCTCAGAGATGTAATAAAACAGTAGGTCTGAAAAGAAAGGTTTATATTCCTGGGCTTTATCAAATACATGATTTCCAGTTTCATACCCAAATTGCTCCACTTCCATTAACCCCTTGAAAATCAACCAGATATTATGAGTTCGAGTCGGTTCCCGATCAATATATAAAACATAAAGACCTTTAACAAGCTTTTCAGTAGCCTGCTGCGCCATAAACGCTACGTATAGATATCTTCCTGATTGCAACATAACTCTTGCTGTTTCAAGATCGTAGTTCGCTTTGCATTCCCAATACTTAAACTTTTCAAGAGAATTCATGTCCTAATCATCCTCTCCAAAACATACATACCCATATTATACCATGTTTTTAGAGGCAAATAAACGTAACTATTGACCAAAGATTTGATTAGGATTAGTAATAAGAACAGTTTCCTTCCGGGTCCGATAATAACTCTTACGTTCAGTTGGTTTTGAGTATTGTTGTATTATTGTTGAACGTTTTTTCTCATAATCCTGGAGGCACAATTAGAACGCGGGTCGTAATTGACGCTTAAGTACAAGCTCAACAATAACTTCACACGAAAATGGTTTTTGGTAACTGGTTCTAGATCTTACTAATAGTTAATCTGGTTTTGCTTGTAGCTTTTTACTAATTATAAATAGTTCCTTGTTTTTGACAATAAAATGCCCGAGAAGTCTTTTTCAGATTCCCTCTAGAGTACTCAACTATGCTATGCGGGGCTCTATGTTATATCCTCTTTTTTGCAACTCTTGAATTAATTTCTTTTCCCTTTTTTCTTCATGTTTTAATTGTACTTCTTTAAATTTTTCTTCGTTATATACTAGATTCTCCTTTAACATTGTGTAGATAATTACTAATATTTTTCTGGCTAATCCAATAATTGCTTTTTTTGCACCACGCTTTTGTTTTACTTTCCAATACCAATTTGACAAATAAGTTCCTTTTTTTCGAGTTACTGTCCAAGCCACTTCACATAATATGCTCTTTATATAGGGGTTACCGTGTCTCGTCTTTGTTGATTTTTTTTTACCGGCACTTTCATTGCATCCTGGCGTCACTCCTGCCCATGAACATATATTCTCCATCTTTGGAAATTTACTCATATCTATTCCTATCTCTCCAATAATTGCAGCTGTCGCTACTTTACTAATACCTGGTATCCCCTTTAATTGTTCCGCTGATTCCTTAAATTTTTCCATATATTCATTGATAGTTTCATTTATTTCTTGCACATTTTCTTCTAGCTTCACTAAGTGTCTCATCTGCATAGATAAAAAATTTCTCTCATGTCTATTTAAACTTCCATTAACCGCTAAAGCTATTTCACTTTTTTTCTTTCTTAAAGTTCCTTTTATTAGCGATTCTAATTCTTCGATGCTTACTTGACCATGTTTCATTATGTGATTTAGGATTAATCTTCCTGATACTCCAAAAACATCTGACATAAATGTGGACATCTTAAAACCTGAACTTTGCAAAAATTTTTCAATACGATTTTTCTGGGTACTTACTTCTTCAACCATCTTCTTTCTATACCGGGTCAGCTCTCTTAATTCTCTTATTTCTTTTTCTGGAATAAAGCTTCCGGTTAAAAGGCCTTCTCTCAATAAGCTCGCAATCCACTCTGAATCTTTGACATCTGTTTTTCTTCCGGGTACATTTTTTATCCGCTGTGCATTAACCAGCAATATTTCTATAGTTCCATTAAAGCTATCTTCTAACATTGCATACACTTGTTTCCAGTATATCCCTGTGCTTTCCATTGCTACATTATGGCATCCCTCTTTTTCTAGCCATTCCTTTAATTTTTTTAGATCATGGTGTAGGGCTGAGAATGTCTTTATTTCTGTTGTAGGTTTACAGTCTAGCGGTCCTTTCATTAGACATGCCACTATCTCATCTCTATGCACATCTAATCCACAACAAGTTCCTAGTATTGCTTCCATTAACTTCACTCCTAATTGCTTTTAGTGACAAGATTGATAGCCTGAGCAAAGCAAAATTTCACACACGTGCTATTCTCCTCTTTGGGAAGAAAATGCAACACTCCTTTGTACTCTTGGGCTACCTTGATAGGTTGATAAACGGGGTTTAATACCACCAATTTTATTTACATCCTCTGTTCTTGTCCTATTCTTAGGATTGTCAAAAAAAGGAATT
>CAKMJS010000014.1 GCA_927405585.1 uncultured Desulfosporosinus sp. | reverse complement strand
CAAAGTTATTATAATAGCCAATAGAGACTTTTACTTCATAAGGCTTTTTAGCGAGCATGGCGTCCGCTAGACGATTCGTAACCACTCCTCCACCCGATTTCCCGTCTTTAATAGCAGGAAATTCCTTAGTACCACGTTGGTCAATCTTCTTATTCTTTGATCCTTTTTTCGCAATATCATCGAGGTAACTCTCATAGCTAGGGATCGTCCCCGATGGGACTTTGGAACCTCTTAATGTGCCGCCTACATTGTCAACTGAGCCAACTAATCCGTTCAGAGCATGGGTTGCCATAGCGCTATAAGCACCGCGCACTTGCATGGAGGCACCAGGGGATAGCCAGGAAATAGCATGAGGAGCGGCCTTTCCAAATGCTCTAGCAACTCTGAGGATTTGCTCAGCGGGAACTCCAGCTCGTTCAGCTGCCCACTCGGGAGTGCGGTCTTTTAACTCTAGGTTCCACCATTTAACGACTCCATTCGTATAGTTTTCAGTAAAGGTCTCCTCAGGAACGGTTTCTCCTTTTTTAAAGAGGTTAACTCCTTCTATGAAATTTCCTACAAATTCCTTATTCCATAACCCTTCGACGAGAAGGACATGAGCTATGGCGACAGCTAAAGCGCCATCTTCACCAGGAATTACCGGCATCCATTCATGAGCCTTGGCTGCTGTTGCCGAAAGGCGGGGATCAATTGAGACAACCGTTGCTTGGTCTAAAACCTTACCCCACATACTGATAGCATGAGGAACTTGGCGATTCGAAGCGATCGGGTCAGCTCCCCAGAGGAGGATACAACGGGTTTGATCAAGGTCGTAATCCCGATAATCCCATAATGCTTCCGTATAGTATGATCCAAGTTTTTCTGCTTCCGCACAAATAGAACTATGGGAGATGCCATTTGGGGAGCCAAAAACTTTGGTAGTTGCATCATAGATAATATCTGCCAGACCGGAGTAGCGTCCGCGCATGAGTACATATTTTTCAGGCTCATTATTATTGCGAAGCTCCATCATCTTGTCAGTAATCGTATCAATAGCCTCTTCCCAAGTGATGGGAACAAACTGAGGGTCTTCATTGCGCCCCTTTTTCGGATTCGTCCGTTTCATAGGGACTTTGATTCGATCAGGGTCATAGAGCTGTTGAACAGCGATGTGAGCCCTAGGACATACTTGACCATGGCTTGCCTTACTATTCGGGTTCCCTTGGACTTTAATAACACGGCCGTCAACGACATAGGCTTGTACTGCACACCAGGTTGTGCATCCTTGACAGGTTGTACTTAACCATTTTCCTTCAACGGAGACAGCTGCGTTTTCACCTTCAGCCAAAGCGTTGAGAGCCGGGAAGCCTGCTCCTGCAACAAGAAGGCCTGTCGCTGCTGAAACTTGCAGAAAGCCTCTGCGTGTGATTTTCATGGATTCCACCTCACTTATATTTCTTGCCAACAGAAAGAATTTATCGAATTATAATTGTGTCAATTAATGCTTAAATTCTAGAACGGAATTGGAAGGTTGATTTGACCCGCAATAAGAACAATATGCTTGAACGTAAAGCCTCCGATAATGACGAGCGTTGCAAGAGCCAGTGCCATTCCCTTGGTCATTTCAGCAGTTTTGTCTTTGATAAGGGAGTAGAGACTTCCCAAGAGAGGAAGAACTAGCCCGACAATAAGGACTAAACCAGTCCATAACCCACCGAATTGATCCATCATGCCGTTTGCCGCCGTAACCGTTTCCAGTCCACTTCGGCCGAGAGACACTTGCCAGCCCAGGACGAGAATCAGTTGGAGAGCACTTAAGAGGCAAAGTAAAAGGGTAAAATTAAAACCTTTGACCTCGGCAGTAGAAGCTACTTCGCTGCGAGTTTTCTGGGATACTCCGAAGGAAATGCCTAACTCTTTAATAATCAGAAGGAGTGCCGTTCCGCCTAGGAAAGACGATACGAGGAATAACGCCGTAACCATGCCGCCAACCCAGAGCGGACGTCCCAAGGAAGCGAGTAAGAGGCCGTGATATACCCCAACTAAAAGGGCAAAGATTGTTCCGATTCCTAGCACTGCTTTGAATAAAGATCCTGAGGTTGAATTTTTGAAGTGAAGCCAAGCGTAAATTAAGGAGAGTACGATAAAGAACGTTTGGAAAAGACCTCCCCAAGAGGTAACCGATTGGGGATTGAAGTTATAGAGAGTGGTAATAAAGCGTTCAGGACGACCAAGTTCGCTTAAGAGGAAAAGAATCCCTCCACCGACCAGTACTGGAGCCAGATAAGCCCCCATTGCTGCGAGTTTGCGATAACGGTTTTTGTCATAGACCGTGAGCAGGACCGAGAGGAGGAAGATTCCCACTCCCAATCCTCCGAGGAACAGATCCAACGTTACACGGATGTCCCATGGAGCATGCCATTCCATACATTTGCCTCCTTAAATTTAATTTTGACTTTGTGCTTGATTTCATTATTACATACAACGATTTATTTAATAATCAGTAAAAACCCTAAAAAATTTATCAGGGTTTTTACGTAGTGGGAGATGAAAAACCCCCATGAGTATAATGTGACAGGTGTGACAGAGGGACGGGGGTTTTTTCAACAAATTTTGGTGTTTTGGATAACCCCCGGCCGCGGGGACCGCCCCCGGACCACCCCGGGGGCCGAAGCCCGCCAACGAGGGGGGGCGGGGGCGGGCGGTGTCACACATTAAAATG